>DASXCN010000414.1:0-11597 GCA_036491155.1 Solirubrobacteraceae bacterium
AGGCGGCCGACGATCGGCATCATGTCCGGCGTGGCGATGGCGACGTCGAAGTCGTCGAAGCCCTCCTGGATCTGCTTGGCCAGGTCCTCGCCACCGACGATGTCGGCGCCGGCCTCCTCGGCCTCGCGCGCCTTGTCGCCCTGGGCGAACACCGCGATCTTGACGTCCTTGCCCATCCCATTGGGCAGGGCAATGGTCCCGCGGAGCTGCTCGTCGGCGTGGCGGACGTTGAGCCCGGTGCGGACGTGCACCTCGACGGACTCGTCGAACTTCGCTGAGGACAGCTGCTTGACCAGCGCGATCGCCTCCGAGGGGCTGTACTCGCGGCCGCGGTCAAAACGCTGCTTGGCGTCCAGGTATGCCTTTCCGTGCTTGGCCATCGTTCGTTTCTCCTAAGGCTCAGACGACGTCCACGCCCATCGACCGGGCCGTGCCGGCGATGATCTTTGCCGCCGCGTCGATGTCGTTGGCGTTGAGGTCGGCCATCTTCTTCTCGGCGATTGCGCGCAGCTGGCTCTGTGTGATCTTCGCCACCTTTTCGCGGTGGGGCTCGGCCGAGCCCTTCTCCAGCGAGAGCGCCTGCTTGATGAGCACCGCCGCGGGCGGGCTCTTGGTCACGAAGGTGAAGGAGCGGTCCTCGTAGACGGTGATCACGACGGGGATCACGGTGCCGGCGTCGCCCTGCGTCTGGGCGTTGAACGACTTGACGAACTCCATGATGTTCACGCCGTGCTGACCGAGCGCCGGCCCGACCGGGGGCGCCGGGCTCGCCTGGCCACCGACGGCCTGGAGTTTGATCTGGGTGAGAACCTTCTTTGCCATTGCGCCTCTCTAGATCTTCTTGACCTGGTCGAAGCCGACCTCGACGGGCGTCTCGCGACCGAAGATCGACACCAGGACCTTGAGCTTCTGAGCGTCCTCGTTGACCTCGGAGATCTCCCCGCTGAAGTCCGACAGCGGGCCGGAGACGACCTTGACGGACTCGCCGATCGCGAATTGCGCGCGGCTGCGCGGACGCTCGGCGCGATCCTCCATGTGCAGCAGTCGGTCGACCTCGGCCTGGGTCAGCGGCACCGGCTCATTGGAGGCGCCGACGAAACCGGTGACCCCCGGGGTGCCCTTGACCAGCGACCACGAGTACTCGTTGAGGTCCATCTGGACCAGCACGTACCCCGGCATGGTGCGCTTCTCCACCGTCACCTTCTGGTTGTCCTTCATCTCCGAGACCGACTCGGTGGGGACGATGATCTGGCGCACTGCGCGCTGCTGGTTGAGCGAGACGACGCGGTGCTCGAGGTTGTGCTTGACCTTGTTTTCGTGGCCTGAATAGGTGTTGACGACGTACCAGCGGAACATGTTTCTCTCAGAGGGACTGACGCTTTAGGGAAGGATGAGCTTGACGATCTTCTGCGCGACGAGGTCGGCAACGCCCAAGAAGGCACCGGCGACGATGACAAACCCGATCACGACTCCGGTGGCCTGCATCACCTGCCGGCGATCCGGCCACTGTACTCGCTGCAGCTCGCGCCAGCTTCCCTGCAGGAAGTGCACGACGCGCAGACCGGGGTTCTCGCGGGGCGCCCCCACCGCGTTCGACGCGCGACGGCGGCCGCGCCCGGACCCGCTGTCCTCCGGGCCGAGATCGTCCTCGTCCTCATCGTAGCCACCCCCACCGCCTTCGCCGTCGCCAGGCTCCTGGTCGTCGGGCTCCTCGTCATCGGGCTCGCCGGACGCACGCTCGTCGTCGTCTGCCGGAGCCTCGTCTTCGGGCGCGCCGGCACCCGGCTCGGCCTCGACGTACTCCGGGCGGCCCAGGGCGAGCTGCTCCTCCGCGAGCTCGACGTCGGGGGCGGCGTGCTCGAGCGGGTCCGCGTTTTCCTCGGACCGGCCGCCGTTGGTCGTGGCCACGCCGCGCTGGGCGGCGGAACCCGGCCGCGTCCCGCGCCCGGTGCTGCGGCGTTTGCGGTTACGAGCCACTGGCGTCCGCGCGCTCTAGCGCGTCTCGCGGTGCGGCGTGTGACACCGGCACCAGCGGCAGTACTTGCGCAACTGCAGCCGCTCCGGGTTGTTCCGCTTGCTCTTGTTGGTCTGATAGTTCCGGCGCTTGCACTCCTCGCAGGCGAGGGTTGCGGCGATCCGGACGTCTCCACGGGCCATTTTGCGCTTCTTTGCTGGTAGGGATGAGCCGCCGCGGGCGTCAGAACAAACGCCGCCCGGCGCCGTGGAGAGTCTAGCGCCCGCTGTCGGGCAAGCGGCGCTGAGCAGGTGAGATTGCACCCGTCAGGAACAATGCTCGCATGCTCATACCGATCGCCGCCGGCGCATGATCCGGCTGATCGGGCTCGTGGTTTCGATCGGGATCGCCGATTCGCTGAACCCGACGACGATCGCTCCCGCTCTCTATCTTGCCGCCGGTGACCACGCCAAGCGCCAGGTCGCGCAGTTCACCGGCGCCGTGTTCGGCGTCTATCTGGCGGGCGGGCTCATCATCGCGCTGGGCCCGGGCGAGCTGTTGCTCTCGCTGGTCCCCCGCCCGGGGAGCCACCTCGGCTACGTGCTGGAGACCGTCGCCGGCGCGGCGATGCTCGCCGCGGCAGCGGTGCTATGGGGATACCGCAAGCGCCTGGCGCGTAGCGAGGCGCCCGAGATCAACCCACGGGGACGTTCCAGCGCGATCCTCGGCGCCACCATCACCGCGGTCGAGCTCCCCACCGCGTTCCCATACTTCGCGGCCATCGCCGCGGTTGTGGGCGCCAACGTCAACGTGGTCCGCATCGTCCTGCTCCTGGTCATCTTCAACGTCTGCTTCATCCTCCCGCTCCTGGCCATCCTCGCCGTTCTGCGCTTCGCCGGCCCCGACGCCCAGCTGGTCCTCACCCGCGGACGCGAATGGCTGGAGGCGCGCTGGCCCACAGTCCTGGCGTTGCTGGCGCTGGTGGCGGGCCTGATCGTGACCACCCTGGGCGTCACCGGCCTGGCCAGTACCCATCACAACGACTTCGGCACCTTCTCGCGCCACGTGCGCAAGGCGCTGCACCTGCACCAGTAGCCGCCGGTTTCACGGTGACCGTGGCGAGGGCATATTCTCCTGCGGTGGGAGCGGTGACCACGCAGACCAGGACGTCACACCCCGCCGAGGTGCTGAGCGCGCCGATCGGCGTGAGCGACCTTCAAGCCTCGGCCCCCTGAGCCATGTCCGCCGCGAACCCTCAGCTCGACGTCGGCCGGCTCACCGAGCTCGAGGGTCTGCTCGGCGCCGACCGCGAGGCGATCGTGGGGACGCTCATGACCGAGCTCGCCGCCGAGATGGCCCGGATCGACGACGGGCTGGAATGCGGCGACCTGGCCGTGGTGGCCGCGGCGGCGCACTCGGCGCGCAACAGCGCCCTGATGATCGACGCCCGGCCGGCGCTGCGGGTCCTCAAGCAGCTCGAGGGCTGCGCGCGCAACGACGAGCCCGACGGAGCCGCGGCGGCGTGCGCGCGGTTGCGCCGGGTGTGGCCGCGGCTGCGGCGCGAGCTCGAACGCGCCGCCGACGGCCGCCGGTAGCGCGCTATGACTCCCCGGCCTCCTTGGCCTGACGGACGAGGCGGCGCATCCCGCGCAGCCAGCGCTCGGGCTGGGCCCCCTTGAGCGCCATGTGGTCGGCCACCACCTCGTGCGGGAGGATGAGAAAGCGCTCGTCGCGCAGCCCCTTCACCACGACTTCGGCCACGTCCTCGGGCTCCATCAGCCCGCCCGCCAGCAGCGGCGCGGCGCCCACCGGATCCTCCAGCGCGATGTCAAGCATCGGCGTGCGGACGCCCTGCGGGCACAGGCACGAGACCTTGATGCCAGCGTCGCCGTAGGTGATGGCGAGCCACTCGGCCAGCGCCACCGCCGCATGCTTGGTGACCGAGTAGGCCATCGCCGAGACCTGGGTGAGGAGCCCCGCCGCGGAGGCGGTGCTGAGCAGGTAGCCCTCGCCGCGCTCCAGCCAGCCGGGCAGGAGCGCCCGGGCCGCCCAGATGTGTGCCATGACGTTGATCTCCCAGGTGAGCTTTAGCTCGTCGTCGGGCGCCTCCGGGCCCCCGCCGGGGCCGGCGACCCCGGCGTTGGAGAAGAACAGGTCGATCGGGCCGTGCCTGTCCTCCGCGGCGGCGATGAGCGCGACGATGTCCGCTTCGCGCCCGACATCGGCCCTGACGGCCTGAGCGCCGATGGCGTCCGCGACCGCGGCCATGCGCGCCTCGTCGCGGTCGGCCACGACAACGCGCGCGCCCTCGTTGGCAAAGCGGGTTGCGCACGCCCGTCCGATGCCGCTGGCGGCTCCGGTGACGACGACGTGCTTGCCCGCCAGTTCCACGGCGGTAAGCCTATGGGTTCCGGGCGCGACGCAGCGGTGCGGGACGCGCGGCGCGGCGCGCCGGCGCGCGACCGCTAGGCGCTGCCCAGGCCCACGCCCGCGGCGACGATGAGCGCGCCGCCGAGCGCCACCTGGAGCAAGCTCGTGCGCAGCGAGACCGACAGGAACCGCTTGCGGATGAGGGAGATCGCGATCAGCTCGATCGCCACCACGATGCCGGCGACCACCAGCGCGCTGTGCACGTCGGAGATCACGAACGGCAGCGAGTGAAAGACGCCGCCGAACGCCGTCATCGACCCGGTGACGACGCCGCGCATCACCGCCGAGCCGCGGCCGGTCTCGGTGCCGTCGTCCGACAGCGCCTCCGAGAAGCCCATGCTGATGCCCGCACCCACCGCGGTGGCCAGCCCCACGAAGAGGGCCGCGTGCGAGCCCGACAGCAACGCGGCGGCGAAGATGGGCGCCAGCGTGGAGAGCGTGCCGTCGATCAACCCCACCAGGCCCGGCTGCACGTAGCGTAGGACCAGCGTTCGCTCGTCGATCTTGCGCAACTGGACCAGGCTGGTGACCACACCATCATTATAACAACTGTGTTAGAGTTAGGCCTCCCTTAATTGAGGGCCACAAGCATGGCCAGTACCTCCCCCGCCCCCGACCCACCGACCGACCTCGTCGAACTGCTGCACCGGCGCGGCCAGCGCGCCACGCCGCAGCGGCTGGTGATCCTGCGCGAGCTGCGCCGGCGCGGGCGCCACGCCACCGCCGACGAGATCCGCAGCGCGGTTCGGCATGAGCTGCCCGGGACCTCGACGCCGACCGTGTACGCCGCGCTCGAGCTGCTGGTGGATCTCGGCCTCGTGCGCCGGATCGATGCCGGCGCGGGCGCGACTCTCTACGACGCGCGCACCGAGCCCCACCAGCACACCGTGTGCCGGCGCTGCGGCCGTGTCGACGACCTCGACGGCCAGGTGGACACCTCAGCGCTCCGGCAGGCCTCGGCGCAGGCCGGCTTCAGCGCGCAGGCGGTGGAGGTCGTCATCTCCGGCCTGTGCACCGACTGCGCCGCCGACGCCGCGGCGGCCTGAGCCTCAGGAGGCGGTGACCGCCCGCGCCTGCTGGCGCTCGGGACTGATCCGCACGACGTTCCAGGCCAGCCCCACGCGCTGCATCCCGGCGATGATCAGACCAGAGACGTCGATCTCCCACCAGCGCAAGCCGTGGTAAGCCGAGCGCGGGAACGCGTGGTGATTGTGGTGCCAGGACTCGCCCAGGGAGAGCACCGCCAGCCACCCCACGTTGGTCGAGTGGTCCTCGAGGTCGAACCGGCGGCTGCCGAAGAAATGGCACACCGAGTTGACCGACCAGGTCACGTGGTGCACAAAGAAGATGCGCACCAGTCCGCCCCAGACGAGGCCGCGCAGCGCGCCAGCGGCCGTGAAGTCGTGCAACGCCCAGCCGGCCACGGTCGGTATGAGCAGCGACAGCAGCGCCAGCTGCGGGAAGCTGCGGCCGATCGTCCGCATCGCGGGGTCCTCGTAGAGCTCGGCGGCGTACTTCTGCCAGTCGGCCTGGCCCTGGGTCTCCAGCAGCCACCCAACGTGCGCGTGCCACAGCCCCGGCAGGCCGCTGCCGTGACCGACGTGCGGGCTGTGCGGGTCCCCCTCGCGGTCGGTATGCGCGTGGTGCTTGCGGTGGTCGGCCACCCAGTCCATCACCGAGCCCTGCACAGAGAGCGAGCCCAGCACGGCGAACGTGCGCTCCACCCAGGGGTAGCTGGCGAACGCGCGGTGGGTGAGCAGCCGGTGAAAGCCGACGGTGATCCCGACCGCGGTGAGCAGGTACATGACGACCAGGATGATGAGGTCGGTGACGTCGACCGCGCGGTTCCACAGCATCACGATTGCGGCCAGCGTCCCGACGAACGGGAGCACCACGCCGCCCAGATTCGCTGTGCGTTCTACCCGGGTCATCACACCAAGGTTCTCATGTCCAATCGTGCATTTCTTGCACGATCGTGCGGCTGGGCCGAGCCAAAAATTATACGTTAGGCACGATTTTTGGGCCCGAACACGAGGCGATTCGGGAGCGGCACCGGCGACAGGCGGTCGATCGCCTCGCCGACGAGACGCCGGGGCTGGAGCTTGGCCAGCAGCCCCTCGAGCTCGTCGCGCTCGTCCTCGGTCAGCCGGCTGCGCCGGCCGCGCCCGACCCGCACCAGCACGACGAGGCGGCGGCGCTCGTCCGAACTGAGGCGGGTGACGTGGTCGCGGGCCAGCAGGGCCAGCTCGGCCGCGGCGAGCAGCTTGACCACCGGTAGGCGACGCAGGCCCGGCACTCGCTCGGAGGCCCTGCCCAACGTCATGTTCAACAACCCAGAGGGCACCCGTTCGAGTCTAGGCACCCACCGGGAAGGCGGTTGGCGTTCTAGCGGCGAATGATCTTGACCCGGCCCTGCCGGCCCGGGTTGAGCCCCAGCTTGACGATGGCGTCGCCGACGGCCACCTCGTCGATCCACACACGGTCGTCCTCGTTCAGAGCGGCCAGAGCGCTCACCTGCTGCATGACGGTAGCCAGGCGGGCGATCTCGTCGCAGCTGCCCTCGAGAGGCTCGATGCCGCGCTCGGTGACGAACGTCACCGCGATGCCGTCCGCGGTCTCCCGGGCTCCAATCAGTTCCAGGCTCATGGCCCCTCTCTTTCTGAGACGTCCTGTCCCAAGATCACACAACTGTAGTGGAGCAACGGACGGCATCGCCGCGGATGTGCGCCTACCCGGAGGTGGAGATGAACTCGGGCTGATCGAGCACGCGCAGCCACGTCCCGTCGGCTTGGCGGCGCACCACCTGGGCGCGGGCGCCGGCCCCATCGTGCGGCGGGGTGGAGGTGAGCGCGAGCTCACCGTTGACGAGCGTCGGCAGCGGAGGCTCGGGCGTGAACGTCGGCGCCTTGGCCAGGAACTCGTCAAAGAGCCGGCGGATCGCCTCGCGGCCGATCGTGACCTGGCCCGGCGGGTAGGCCATCACCGCGGCCTCCTCGTAGAGGAGCGAGACGCCTTCCGCATCGCCGGCGTTGGCGCGCTCGACGAACAGCCGGGTCAGATCCTCGGGTGTCTGGGCCTTCTCTCTGGTGCTCATGGATGCTCCTTTCGGGAGGTGATCGGAGTGCGTGTCCACCAAGTCTCGGCCCTCATTACCAGAATCGCAACAGATTGTTATTCTTGTTCTCAGAAGCATTGGTTATGGAACTACGACAGCTCGAATACTTCGTGGCGGTGGCCGAGGAGGCCAACTTCACGCGCGCGGCCGAGCGTGTCCACATCAGCCAGTCCGGGGTCAGCGCCCAGGTGCGCCGCCTGGAGCAGGAGCTCGGCGCGACGCTCATCGACCGCTCGGCGCGCAGGGCCACCCTCACCGCGGCCGGGCGCGCGGCGCTCGATCACGCGCGCGAGGTGCTGAGCGCGGCCGACGCGGTCCGCCAGGCCGTCGACGATGTCGCGGGCGTCCTGCGTGGCCGCCTCAACGTCGGGATGGTCAGCGGCTGCACGATCACGCCGCTCTTCGACGCCCTCGCCGCCTTCGGGGCAGCGCACTCCGGGATCGAGATCTCGCTCAGCGAGGACAGCTCGGACCGGCTCGCTCAGCAGGTGCGCGCCGGCGCGCTCGACGTCGCCCTGATCGGCGCGGCGGGCCGGACGCCGGAGGGACTGCAGGCGCTGACGATCGTGTCTGAGCGGCTCGTGGCTGCCGTGCCCCCCGGCCACCCTCTCGCCGGAGCGGGCGACACGTGCACCTTGGCGCAGGCCACCGCCCACCCGCTCGTCTGCATGCCACGGGGCACCGGCGTGCGCGCGGTGCTCGACGCGGCCTGCGCGCGACTGGACCTTGCGCCCGAGATCGCGCTCGTGGCCAGTGCCCCGGACGCCGTCGCCGACCTGGCCCAGCGCGGTCTGGGAGTCGCCATCCTGAGCGAGTCGATGGCCCCCGCCCGCAACGGGCGCCTGCACGCAGCGACGATCGCCGACATCGATATCGCATCGATCCTGGCTCTCGTGTGGCGCCCTGAGCCCAGCCCGGCGCTGCGCGAACTGCTGGTGCACGCGCGGGCGGCCTTCGCCACGCCCGGCGGCCAGCCGGACGGCGTCACGGACGTTCCAGCTCCAGCAGCTCCTCAAAGAGGCTGAGCGACGCGCGCCCGATGCGCGCCACCACCGTGGCCTCGGACGGGCCGACGGCGACCACCGGAAGCGACACCACGCCGGCGCGGCTGATGTTGACGTCCAACTCGGCCAACACGCGATCGCAGGCGCGCTCCCACCCCGGCGGACGACCGGCCTTGCGCAACGCCGTGCCGTGATCTGAGACCGACAGGCGGTGCCCGCGACGCAGCACCCAGACGAGGACGGGGTCCCCGGGTCGGTACGCGAGGCCGGTGTCGATGACCGACTCGGCGCGATCGGGGGCGGGCGCCGCGCCCGCGAGTCCGGGCTCAGCGGCGCTGCGAACCGCGCGTGCCAGCGCGGGCCACGACCGGTAGCCCCGCTCAGAGGCCACCACGTGCTGGGCGTCGCTGAGGCCGAAGCGCTGCTGTGCCCGGTCGCCCAGGAGCTGGCGAGCGCGCGCCAGTGCGCCGGCGTCTCCCGCACTGACGCCGTGCAGCAGGCGCTTGGCGTCCTTTCGGCAATGCTCGAGATCCATGACGATCCTCCGTCGGCGGGCTCGGTGTCCGCTGACCGCGCCGCCCGCAGGTCGTCTGCTCGGCTGGGTCACGTCGTGTGACTCGAGGTGGGAGAGTCCCTTCCCGCGGACCGGAGGCGCCCTCGGCGGCGCACCCGAAATGGTACGCCGCTAGAAGGGCGAGGAGCTTCATGCGCCCTCGCCCGTCCCCCGGGCCCGCGCCCGCAAGCGCTCGTGATAGCCGTCGGCCACCGCGTACAGCCGGGCCGGCGCGGGCTCACCCGGCGCGGCGCGTTTGTTGGGCGTTGTGTCGGGCGGCCGCATCCGCCGGGGGATGACGTCGCCATGGCCGAGCGCCGTCGCCTTGAGCCGGCGGGCCGGGACGGCCGGCACCTCCAGCGCGTCGGCGGCGGCCCGGATGCGGCGGCGCTTGGCGCCCCAGGAGAACGGCAGGGCGAGGGCGACGATCATGGCGTGCTGCGCCCGCATGCCGTGGGCATGGAGCTCGATCTGTCCCCACAGCGCGACGGCTCCGGCAACGAGGTCTTCGGTCAACGCCGAGGCGCCCCGCGGCGCGGGCGTGTACCACGCGTAGATCCCGCACGTGCAGCCGTTGGCCGGCGCGGCGTGGTCATGGGTGACGCACCGCGCGGTCTGCACCCCGCCCTGCCAGGCCTCGTCGGCCCGAAAGGACCACAGCTCATCGCCGCACAGGCGCCACTGGCGAAAGCCGATGACGGCGGTGATGAGATCGGGGGCCGAGCCCTCCATCCGCCGCGTCCTCACCGAGCGGGGTCGCGGGGGCGGGCCGGCTCGCGCGGTGGTTGATCTGGCGTGCGCGCCGGGTCCGGCGGGTCGATCCGCTGCGGCGACGTCGGCGCCGGGACCTGGATCGGTTCGACCGTGATCGTCTTGGACGGTCCGTCCAGAGTGCCGCGCAGCCTGTCGTGTCCTTGCTGGACTGACTGTCGTGGCTCCGAAGGTCTCATGACCGCTACCCACGACAGATCCTACCGGCGCCGCACGCCCGGCTCGCCGGTACGGCGGTACAGCGACACGCGTGCCGGCCCGCCCGCACGGGCCGGCACCACGCCTCAGTGCAGCGCGTGGGCGCCGCCGCCGGCCTTGGCGGCCTGCATGGCCGCCGCGGCCTGGGCCCGTGCCGCAAAGTCGTCCGGATGAACGATCCGATCCTCGCGGACGAGCAGCGGCCGGCCGTCCTCGGCTCGCTTGGAGAGCACCCAGCGGCGGTGTATGTGTTCCGTCGCGGGCATGGCTGCGGACAACGGTCGATCCACGTCGTCAAGACTCATCCGTGCTACCTCACCTCATCGATCGGGAAAGGGTCCCGCGGGCTCGCCACGGTAACGGGTGACCTAACGAAAGTCATGATTGTGGTGAATCTGCACGAGATCACGCCGCGACCTCGCGAAAGACGTGCACCAAAGCGCACAAACTCCGGATTCAGGCGGGACCGTGACGGGTGATCGAAAGCGTGGGCAGCTCGTCGCTGACCGGCGCCGCCTCCAGCATGCGCAGCCGCGCATGAAACGCCCGGGCAACCCGGTCGGCGTGAGTCTTGGCCAGCTCGGCGCGCTCCCCCGCGAACAGCTCGTCCACCGTCCTGCGCCACAGCCACAGCCAGCGCTCGAAGTGCCCGGCACGCAGCTGAACCTGCGCGTTGATCACCGCGTGAGGACGGAAGACGCCGCCGGCGTAGGACTGGGCGCCGAGCAGGATCGTCTCCCAGAACGAGGCGATCTTCGGGACGTGCGCCTCGAGGTCGAGCTTGGCGACGTCGACGAAGATGAAGCCGATCACCGGGTCGGTGAGCGCCCGTCCGTAGAAGGCTCGGACGAGCCGCTCACAGTCCTCACGGTTGGCGATGTCGAGGAGTGGCGCGGCCATCGCCATCAGAGGATATGGCGGCGCCGGCGGGCTCAGTGCCCATCGGCGGCGCGCTCCGGTGCGCCGCGATCGCGCGGGAGCATGAGCGTGGCCGCCGCGGCGGCGACCAACAGCGCCGCGGCAACGATCGCGACGGTGTGGAAGCCCCGCAGAAAGGCGGGGCTCCCGGGGTCCGAGGCGATGGCTCCGAAGGCAGCGATGCCGACCGCACCGCCCGCCTGCCGCGCGGTGTTGTTGACCGCGGACCCCAGCCCAACACGGCCCGCGGGCACGGCGGCGACTGCCGCCGACACCACCGCCGGTGTGAGGAAGGCCAGCCCGACGCCCCACACCAGCACCGCCGGCAGCAGCGTCACGTAACTGGTGCCGGCGTCCGTCAGGGTCAGCAGCGCCATGCCGGCGGCGGCGAGGATCAGCCCGGCGGTCATCGGCAGCCGCGGGCCCGTGCGGGCCACGATGCGCCCGCCCAGTGGCGCGAGGATGCTCAGCGGGGCAAACAACGGCAACAGCAGGACGCCCGCCGTCAGCGCGCCGTCGTGGCGCACGTCCTGGAGGTAGAGCGTGATCACGAAGAGCAGGCCCAGCGTGGCGAGGTTCATGGCGCCCGACACGCCGTTGGCGATGACAAAGGCGCGCTCGCGCAGCAACGCCAGCGGCAGCAGCGGGTCGCGG
>DASXCN010000415.1:0-4303 GCA_036491155.1 Solirubrobacteraceae bacterium
CTCGGCCCCTCCGCCCAGGAGGAGGACCTCACCGCGGTCTATGAGCGCCAGCAGCGGATCGGCTACCCCTCCAAGCTCTACGTCGGCGAGGACGAGGTGGCCGCCCACATGCGCGAGCTCTATGACGACTGGCGCGCCCCGGGCCTGAGCGTCTGCCTGCATGAGCAGGCCGGCGGCTACGCCTTCAACAAGGAGTCGATCCACGGGCTGGCCGACCTGGCCCGCGCCGCGGGCGCCCGGATCGAGACCGGCGTCGAGGTGCTGGACTTCGCCTCCGACAACGAGGGCGCCATCACCCGCGTGCGGACCAGCGAGGGCGACATCGACGTCGAGCAGGTCGTCGTCGCCGTGGGTCCCTGGATCGCCTCGCTGTGGTCGATGCTCGACCTCCCCGACCGCCTCGACGTCCGCCAGCCCGACGGCCAGGTCGTCGCCGACCAGCCGATGTGGACCTACTGGTACCTGCAGGAGGGCGAGGCCGCCTTCGATCCCAAGAGCTTTGTCACCAACGACGGCCACAGCTCGCCGGTACTGCACGTCGACTCCGAGGCGCCGCTGCGCGCCGACGACGGCACGCTCATCACCGACGAGTTCTGGGGCGTGTACTTCAAGCCCGACCGCGAGTCCATCCAGGGTGGCGCCCAGCCGCTCACCGTCGGGCCCGACTTCACCGTCGACCCCTACCCCACCGGGACCGTCGAGGCGGGCTTCCCGGACCTGTGGTGCGCGTCGCTGTCGCACTGCCTCAAGCGCTTTGAGGGGGCCCGCGCCCGCTACCGCCAGGTCCGTTCGGGCGGGGTCGGCGCCTTCACCGTCGACAACTTCCCGGTGTTCGACTACATGCGCCCCAACGTGTTCGTCGCCGCGGACTCCAACCACGGCTACAAGATGATCGCCGTGGGCAAGGAGATCGCCCGGGTCCTGCAGGGCGAGCACTCCTCGCTGCTGCACCCCTTCCGCTATGAGCGCTTCGCCACCGGGGACCTGCACCCGGTGTCGCACAGCCCCTACCCCTGGAGCTGACCACGGGGCGGCGAGCCCGGCCGCCCCATCGGCCCGGCGGGCTCGCTTCAGCGGCCGCCGCCCCCCAGCGCCAGGCTGAGGTCGGCCGCCGCCGCCAGCAGCGGCTCGCGCAGGGAGCGCCGGGCCGCCGCCGGCAGGCGCGACACCGGGCCCTGGACGCCCAGGATGGCGGCCAGCTCCCCGTGGCGCCCGAACGCCGGGGCGGCCAGGGCGGCCAGATCGGCCTCGCGCTCGCCCACCGCCTCGGCCCAGCCGCGCGCCCGCACGGCATCGAGCTCGTCGGCCAGCGCTCCCGGCTCGGTGATGGTGCGCGGGGTGAACCGGGTGAGGGAAACCGGTCCCGCCCCCCCTCCCGCCCCGGCCAGCGGGCGGCCGCCCGCGGACTGGCCCCCGGCGTAGGCGAGCATCACCTTCCCGGCGGCGGTGGCGTGCGACACGCTGGGGCGCCCGACGCGGGCCATGCTGACCACGCTGGAGGGCGACGGGACGAAGTCGACGGTGATGGCCTCGGTCTCCCCCGGCACCGAGAGCGTGGCCGTCTCCCCGGTCTCGGCAACGAGCCGGGCCAGCAGCGGGCGCGCCAGCGCGCGGACGTCCAGCGAGGCCAGCACCCGCTCAGACAGCGTCACCAGCCGCAGCCCCAGCCGGTACGGGCCGCTGTCGGTGCGCATCACCAGGCCCGCGTCCTGCAGGGTGGCCAGGAGCCGCGACGCCGTGCTGGCGTTGACCCCGATCCGCCGCGCCAGCTCGTTGACCCCCAGGGGCGTGTCCGACGCGGCCAGCACGTCCAGCAGTTGCGTCGCGCGCGCCACCGAGCCCACCGCGCGGCTCGGCGCCTCGCCCCGCTCAGCAGGCACGCGCCGGCCGCTCCTCAGCGCTCAGAAGCTCGAGCGGGGCCGCGCGCCCCGCGTCCGTTGTCCGCACCGCGCGCCCGGGCGGGCGGGCCCGAATTCTTGGCCGCGACACGCGCCGGGCGCGGCGAGTCCAGCGAGCGCATCACCATCACCTCGATGCCACCGGGGGCGAACAGGTCCCGGGAGTAGGCCACCCGGTCGTCGCGCCCGGCGAAGATCAGCTCCTCGAGCTCCAGCCCCGCGGTGGTCCCGGTGACGCCCAGCAGCTTGCCGGCCCGCTCGCGTGCGGTCAGCACCGCCGGCATCACCCGGGTGCGCGCGTAGGTGACCGGGACGCCGATCTCGATGAGCACGTCCAGCACCATCCGGCCCTGCTCCACCTCCCCCCGCAGCGCCTCGAGCTCGGGGAGCGCGATGCTCGGGTGCACCACGTCGTACATCACCGCCACGGGCGACCCGCCGGCCACGAGCGTGCGCCACACCGACGTACACGGCTCCGATGGCTCCAGGCCGAGCGCCTCGCAGACCTCGGCACCGACCGCCCGGTGCTCGATGCGCACGTCGACCGCCGCGAGCTTCAGGCCCCGGCGCGCAGCCACCGAGGAATAGGGCTCGAGGCGCTCCAGCCGCTCGCCGAACGCCGTGGGCACCGCCATCCGCCCCACGAACGTGCCGCTGCCCTGGCGGCGGACGATCTCACCGCTCTCCTCCAGGCGCTGCAGCGCGCTGCGCAGCGTGCCGCGCGACACCCCCAGCATGGCCGCCACCTCGTGCTCGGGCGGCAGCCGATCTCCCTGGCGATAGCGCCCCGGGGCCAGCCAGTTGCGCAGCGCCCGCTCGGCGCCATCCACCAGCGACGGCCGGTTGGCCGCCGAGGCCTCGCCGCCTGAAACGGCCGCCCCTGCCCTCCCTGGTGACCCTCCGCGTGCTATCTCGACGACTCCTGTCCCGATTGATGTCGGGGGAATCGTATTTGCCCGCGCACCTCCGTGGGCAATCTGGTCAATCAGTATTCAGCGGTCCAGCTTGTGAGCGGCCTCGTTGAGGCAGCGCTTCTTGGGCGGCTTGACCTCGTCGGGGCGCTTGGTGTCGGCTTCTCGACGGCTGGCACCGGGCCGGCGGATCGAGGGGAGCAGACGGGGGAGCGGCGAATGCGTGGGGCGCACTGGGCCTCCTTGGTTCGCTCGTGAACTACCCATCGACGTCATCTTTCATGCACTTTGGAGAGAGCCCGTTGGCGGGCATCGTCGCCATCGGTCCACACTGTGCCGCGCCCGCCGGACGTTGCGCCGACAGCAGCGCCACTCGCACCGCCAGTTCGGTCGGCCTGTCCTGAGAAGGCTCCATCTCTCTGCGGAGACTCCTTTCGCCGCTCATCCCGTGACTCCTAGCTCGTCGTCGCTCTCACTGTGAAACCAACGGATCAGAACAGCCCAACCGTCCGGCCGTTCTCGTCAATGTCGATATTCAGCGCGGCCGGGGTCTTGCCCAGCCCGGGCATCTGCACGATGTCGCCGCACAGGGGCACCAGCCAGCCGGCCCCGGTGTAGGCGCGGATGTCGCGCACCGGCAGCGTGAAGTTCTCCGGCGCGTTGAGCAGCGTCGGGTCGGCCGACAGCGAGAGGTGGGTCTTGGCCATGCAGATCGGGAAATGGCCCAGGCCCTCGCGGGTGAACTGGGTGATCTTGGCCTCGGCCTCGGGGTAGAAGTAGACGTCCTTGGCCCCGTACACGTTCTTGGCCACGGCCTCGATCTTGTCCTGGATGGGCTCGTCATCCTGGTAGAGCTGGTGGAAGGTGTTGGGCTGCTCGCACGCCTCCACCACCGCGGAGGCGAGATCGGCCACGCCGGCCCCGCCCTTGGTGAAGCCCTCGTTGGCCTCGGCGGCAAACGCCCCGGCCTCCATCGCCAGCCGCTTGACCAGCTCCACCTCCTCGTTGGTGTCGCCAGGGCGGCGGTTGACCGCGACGACGGCGGGCACCCCGAAGGTGGCGATCGTCTGCAGGTGGTGGCGCACGTTGGCAAAGCCGGTCTCGATCGCGTGCAGCGCCGCCGAGCGCTCGGCGCGCGGGTCGTCCTCCAGGCCCGCGTGGTGCTTGATGGCGCGCACGGTGGTGACCAGGACCGCCGCCGACGGGGTGAGCTTGCCGAAGCGGCAGACGATGTCGAAGAACTTCTCCATGCCCATATCGGCCCCGAAGCCCGACTCGGTGACGACGTAGTCGCCCATCTTCATGCCGATGAGGTCGGCGATCAGCGAGTTGTTGCCGTGGGCGATGTTGGCAAAGGGCCCGCAGTGCATGAGCACCGGCTGGCCCTCGAGGGTCTGGACCAGGTTGGGCTTGATCGCGTCCTTGAGCAGCACCGTCATCGCGCCCGCGGCGCCGAGGTCCTCGGCGGTGATGGCCTTGGCGCCATCGTAGGAG
>DASXCN010000416.1:0-10995 GCA_036491155.1 Solirubrobacteraceae bacterium
ACGCGGCGGCCGTGGCGCGCGCCGACGCGATGCTGGCCGACGTCCGGGCCTCGCGGGAGTACGACACCACCACCCTGCCGGTGGTCCTGCGTGAGCTGCGCAGCCTCGTCGCCGACGCCGGCCAGCTCACCTGAGCCCGGCTGGGCGGCGGCGCAGGCGGGCGCGCGCTGACCGCGCCGCATAGGCCACCACGTCGATCACGCCGCCGGCGAGGAAGGCGACGGGCCCCGTGACGAGGCGCGCTGCAATCCGCGAGGGCATGCAAGTCAAGCTATCGTCTGCGCGACCATGCCCACCGTGAAGACAAGCATCACCGAGCTACCCGAGTCGCGGGTGCGCGTGGACGCGGAGGTCCCCGCCGAGGAGGTCGAGCGCAGGCTGCAGCAGGCCGCCCGCAAGCTCGGCGGCCAGCTCCGCATCCCGGGCTTCCGCAAGGGCAAGGTGCCGCCGCCCGTCGTCATCCGGCGTCTCGGGCGCGATGCGGTGTTTGACGAGGCGCTGCGCTCTTCGCTGAGCGAGTGGTACATCGACGCCATCGACACCGCCGGGATCGCCCCCATCGGCGAGCCCGACATCAACTTCTCAGAGGACGTGCCGCCGCAGGGCCAGCCGCTGGCGTTCTCGATCGAGATCGGGGTGCGCCCCATCGCCAAGCTCGGCGACTACAAGGGCCTGGAGGTGGGCCGGCGCGAGCCCGCGGTGGCCGACGCGGAGATCGACGCCGAGCTCGATCGTCTGCGCGACCGGGTGGCCACTCTGGACACGGTGGAGCGCCCCGCCCAGAAGGGCGACTTCGTCGTGCTGGACTACCTGGGCAAGGTCGACGACGAGCCGTTTCCGGGCGGCGAGGGCCGCGACCAGCTCATCGAGCTGGGTTCGGGCCGGCTGATCGAGGGCTTCGAGGACCAGCTCGCCGGCGCCTCGGCCGGCGACGAGGTGACCGTCACGGTGACCTTCCCAGCCGACTATGTCCCCGAGTTGGCCGGCAAGGATGCGACGTTCGACGTCACGGTGTCCGAGGTCAAGGCCAAACGCCTGCCCGAGCTCGACGACGACTTCGCCTCCGAAGCCTCGGAGTTCGACACCGTCGACGAGCTGCGCGAGGACATCGCCGGACGGCTCCGTCACTCCGACGAGCACGCCGTCGAGCGCGAGTTCGAGCAAGCGGTGCTGGAGGCGGCCGCCAACGAGGCCGAGGTGGAGCTGCCCGAGAGGCTGATCCACGCGCGTGCGCACGAGATGCTGGAGCAGACCTTCTCGGCGCTGGCGCGCCAGGGGATCGGCAAGGACACCTACCTGAAGATCTCCGGCAAGGACGAGGAGGAGCTCGCCCACGAGGCCGAGCCCGAGGCCGCGACCGCGCTGCGGCGCGAGGCCGTGCTGGCCGCCGTCGTCGCCGCCGAGCAGATCCAGCCCTCCGACGAGGAGCTGCTGGAGGCGTTGACGCCCGCCGCCGAGCGCGACGGCTCAGACCCCGTCGAGCTCATCGAGCGCCTGCGCAAGGCCGGACGCCTGGAGGAGCTGCGCGACGACGTCGCCACCACCCAGGCAGCCGAGCTGTTGGTCCGCGAGGCCACCCCGATCAGTGTTGAGCAGGCCAAGGCGCGCGAGAAGCTCTGGACCCCGGGCAAGGATGAGCCCGAGACGGCGCCCGCCGGCTCGCCGGGCTCCTCGGGCAAGCTCTGGACCCCGGGTAGCTGACGCGCCGCGCGCGCGTCGTCGGCGACCGGGCAGTCGCCGCAGGCTCACGTTGTCCACCACGGCCAAAGGGCCGCCGTTGGCATGTCCACGATGGCTGCGCTGAGGGGTGATGGTCGGTTGCTAGTCTCGGCAGGATTCCGGCGCACGATGCGAAAGTTGTGTTCCGGTCCGTTACGACGAAGCGAGGACGATGAGCCCCCTGGTACCGATGGTCGTCGAGCAAACCTCCCGAGGGGAGCGCGCGTTCGACATCTACAGCCGTCTGCTCAATGAGCGGATCATCTTTCTCGGCACGCCGGTCGACGACCAGATCGCGAACCTGATCGTCGCGCAGCTTCTGCACCTGGAGTCCGAGGATCCCGACAAGGACATCTCGATCTACATCAACTCCCCGGGTGGCTCGGTCTACGCGGGTCTGGCGATCTACGACACGATGCAGTTCATCAAGCCCGACGTGTCGACGATCTGCGTCGGCATCGCCATGTCAATGGGCGCGCTGCTGCTCGCCGGAGGCGCTGACAACAAGCGGATGGCGTTGCCCAACGCCAAGATCCTCATCCACCAGGTCTCCTCGAGCTTCCAGGGCCAGGCGACCGATATCGAGATTCACGCGCGCGAGATCATCGACGTGCGCCGGCGCCTGGATGAGATCATTGCCAAGCACACGGGTAAAGACCTTGAGGAAGTTCGGCGCGATACCGAACGTGATTACTTCATGAGCTCAGAGGAGGCCAAGGAGTACGGAATCATCGATCGCGTGATCTCGCAGCACTAGTGCATTAGGCTCTAGGGCTGGAGATCGCCGACCGAGTCTTCGCTCCGGGAGGGGATTCATGGCACGTCCGACCGACTCCAACGAACAGCTTCTCTGCAGCTTCTGCGGAAAGTCACAACGTCAGGTCAAGAAGCTGATCGCCGGCCCGGGCGTCTACATCTGCGACGAGTGCATCGACCTCTGCAACGAGATCATCGATGAGGAGCTGACCGCTCCACCGAGCTTCGACATCGAGAACCTCCCCAAGCCGCGGGAGATCTACGACGTCCTCAACGAATACGTGGTGGGCCAGGAGCAGGCCAAGCGATCGCTGTCGGTCGCGGTCTACAACCACTACAAGCGCGTGCAGATGATGCAGTCCGATGAGCACGACATCGAGTTGCAGAAGTCCAACATCCTGCTGCTGGGGCCGACGGGATGCGGCAAGACGCTGCTGGCCCAGACCCTGGCCAAGATCCTCAACGTCCCGTTCGCCATCGCCGACGCCACCGCACTCACCGAGGCCGGCTACGTCGGTGAGGACGTCGAGAACATCCTGCTCAAGCTGATCCAAGCCGCCGACTACGACGTCAAGAAGGCCGAGACCGGGATCATCTACATCGACGAGGTCGACAAGATCGCCCGCAAGGCCGACAACCCGTCGATCACCCGCGACGTGTCCGGCGAGGGGGTCCAGCAGGCGCTGCTGAAGATCCTGGAGGGCACCACCGCCAGCGTGCCGCCCCAGGGGGGGCGCAAGCACCCCCACCAGGAGTTCCTCTCCATCGACACCACCAATGTCCTGTTCATCTGCGGCGGGGCATTCGCCAACCTCGACCGGGTCATCGAGCGCCGCATCGGCCACCAGGGGGTCGGCTTCGGGGCGGCCATCCAGTCCAAGGAGCAGCGCGACACCGGGCAGATCTTCCAGCACTGCCTGCCCGAGGACCTCATCCAGTACGGCCTCATCCCCGAGTTCATCGGCCGCCTGCCGGTCATGTCGGCCATCCACCAGCTCGACCGCAACGAGCTGATGAAGATCCTCACCGAGCCGCGCAACGCCCTGGTCAAGCAGTTCCAGCGTTTCTTCCAGTTCGACGGCATCGAGCTCGTCTTCGCCGACGAGGCCCTGTCCTCCGTCGCCGACAAGGCTCTGGAGCGCGAGACCGGCGCCCGCGGTCTACGCTCGATCATCGAGGAGGTCCTCCTCGAGGTCCAGTTCGAGCTGCCCTCGCGCCGCGACGTGCAGAAGTGCGTCGTGACCCGGGAGACGATCGAGAAGGGCGTCTCGCCGACGCTCGTCACGGCCGCCGCGCCCGACGAGGACGAAGCCGCCGCCTAAGTCGTTCCCAGCTGCCGGCGCAGCCGGCGGATGACCTCGATCTCCTCGAGGTCGATTTGGTCCTTCGGCCGGCCGGCGGCCCGCTTCATCGCCTCGAGGTCGTCCAGCGACGCCACGAGGATCTGCATGCCTTCGGTCTGGATCCGGTCGGCCCGGCGACGCAGCTCGTCGTACGGTGGTGCTCCCTCAGGCTCGCGCAGCAGATCAAGTCGTCCTTGAGGCGTGTCCAGGGCCACGATCGACAACCGGCGCAGCGCTCGTCCGTCGGGTACGAAGGGGACATCGTCGGCGACCCCGGGGAGCGTCGCGCCGAGCTCCATGAGAGCGGCTCCGAGTGCGTCGAGGTTGGCCTGAGACGGAGCGAACACGACATCGAGGTCCTGCGTGAGCCGTGCCGACCCCTGGAACACCATCGCGATGCCGCCCACGACGACAAAGTCGACGCCGTGCGCGACGAGCGCTCGCAGGAGCGCCTCGGCCGAGAAATTACCCCAGCTCGCCACGTGCGCGGCGACCGGCGAGGGCGAGCTTGTGCACCTCGGCATACGCCCGATCGAACCGTCTCAGACGGAGCTCGCGCGGGACGCGGAGGTGCGCGGCGGTGAGGGTCTCATCGATGCTCGAGTTCTTCGGCGCCGCCTCGAGCGACAGCTCTCGGCCGCAGGCCCGCAGCGCCCGTTCCAGCGTCGCCACGCGCGGGCTGGAGCGGTCGGCCTCCAGGCCTGCGACGGCGGACTGGGTGGTGCCCATTCGACTGGCCAAA
Organism: Solirubrobacteraceae bacterium; assembly: GCA_036491155.1. Taxonomy (GTDB): domain Bacteria; phylum Actinomycetota; class Thermoleophilia; order Solirubrobacterales; family Solirubrobacteraceae; genus Palsa-465. The sequence continues at coordinate 4,561 of DASXCN010000416.1, forward strand.
GCCTGCTGGCTCAACCCCGCCGAGCGGCGGGCCTCGCGTACGAGCTGTCCCGGTGTCATCGTGAATTTACGATATCAACTCACATAGACGTAGATCCACGATAGTCCGGGATTGGATCTACACTCGCCACTCCATGCCCGACCTCCACGACACCACCCGCTACGACCCCACGGAGGTGGAGCCCCGGATCGTTGAGAAATGGCTGCAATCCGGGCTGTTCCACCCCGCCCCGGAGGGCACGCCGGAGGACAACTACTCGATTGCCATCCCGCCGCCCAATGTGACCGGCGTGCTGCACATGGGCCACGCGCTGAACAACTCGATCCAGGACTGCCTCGCGCGCTATCACCGCATGCGCGGCCGGCGCACCAAATGGATCCTGGGCACCGATCACGCCGGCATCGCCACCCAGACCCAGGTCGAGCGCGCGCTGGCCGCGGAGGGAACGCACCGGAGTGACCTCGGCCGTGAGGCGTTCGTGGAACGTGTGTGGCAGTGGCGAGCGCAGTACGGCGGCACCATTATTGAGCAGCTCAAGCGGCTGGGGGCCTCCGCGGACTACGACGCCGAGCGCTTCACCTTCGATGACGCCTACGTGCAGGCGGTCCTCAAGGTCTTCGTGTCGCTGTATGAGAAGGGCTACATCTACCGCGACCGCTACATGGTCAACTGGGACCCGGGCACCGGCTCGGCGATCTCCGACCTGGAGGTCGAGCAGCGCGAGGTCACCGACACGCTGTACTACATCGACTATCCGCTCGACTCGGGTTCGGGCGCGATCACGGTCGCCACCGTGCGCCCTGAGACGATGCTCGCCGACTCCGCCATCGCCGTGCACCCCGACGACGAGCGCTACCGCCGGCTCATCGGCGAGAAGGCCATCCTGCCCCTGGTGGGCCGCAAGCTGCGGATCATCGCCGACGAGTACGTCAAGCCCGACTTCGGCACCGGCGCGCTGAAGATCACCCCGGCGCACGACCCTAACGACTTCGAGATCGGTCGCCGCCACGGCCTGCCTCAGCCGTCGGTGATCGGCGAGGACGGCCGCATCACCACCGAGGCCCCGGAGCGCTTCCGGGGCATGACCGCCGCCGAGGCCCAGAAGGCCGTCGTGGCCGAACTCTCAGAGCAGGGCCTGATTCACCACACCGAACCGCACGTGCACACGGTGCCGTTCTCGCACCGCTCCGGACAGCGGATCGAGCCGCTCATCTCCCTGCAGTGGTTCATGGCCATGGAGGAGCTGGCCCGGCCCGCCATCGAGGCGGTGACCAGCGGCCGGGTGCGCTTCCACCCCGCCAACCAGGCCAAGGTGTACCTGGACTGGATGGAGAACATTCGCCCGTGGTGCATCTCGCGCCAGCTGTGGTGGGGGCACCAGCTTCCCGTCTGGTACCGCGACCTGGACACCTACGTGGGCACCGAGCCGCCCAAGGGTGAGGGCTGGGAGCGCGACCCCGACGTGCTGGACACCTGGTTCTCCAGCGCCCTGTGGCCGTTCGCCACGCTCGGGTGGCCGCAGGACACGCCCGAGCTGCGCGCGTTCTATCCCACCGACGCGCTGGTCACCGGCCGCGACATCATCTTCCTGTGGGTGGCGCGGATGATGATGATGGGGTTGGAGTTCACCGGCACCGAGCCGTTCAGCGACGTCCACATCACCTCGATCATCCAGGCCCCCGACGGCCGGCGGATGTCCAAGTCGCTGGGCACCGGCATCGATCCACTTGATCTCATCGAGGGCGGCCCGCGCCCGCCGGTGTTTGCGGAGGGCAACAATCCTCCGGGGGATTTTCCCGCCTACGGCGCCGACGCGGTCCGCTGGGGGTTGCTGGCCATGTCCAGCGGCCAGGACGTCCGCTTCTCCGAGGACAAGGTGGCCCAGGGCCAGCAGCTGACCAACAAGCTCTGGAACGCGGCGCGGCTCATCCTCACCGGCGTGGACGCGTCGGCGCGCGCGGCGACGCTGCCGGCGGCCGTGGAGGACCGCTGGATCCTGTCGCGGCTCGAACGCGCTCGCTCGGAGCTAGCGGCCGACATCGAGCGCTTCGACTTCTCCCACGCCGCCCTGGGCCTCTACGAGTTCGTGTACGGCGACCTCTGTGACTGGTACCTGGAGCTGGTCAAGCCCCGGCTGCGCGCGGGCGAGCCTGAGCTGGCAGCGACGCTGCTGCATGTCCTCACCCAGACGGTCGCACTGGCCCATCCGCTGATCCCGTTCGAGACCGAGGAGATCTACTCGCACATCCCGGGCACCGAGGGCTTGCTGGCGGCGCGAGTGTCCGACGGCGCAGCGACCGAGGCGGACGAGGTCGCCGAGGCCGCCGTGCAGCAGGCGATCGAGGCCATCCAGGAGCTGCGGCGCTGGCGCGACCTGGCCGGCGTCAAGGTGGGGGCGGTGCTGGACGCCCGGCTCGAGGCGCCCGGCTATGAGGACACGATCGAGCACGTGAGCCGTCTTGCGCGCCTCAGCCTCAACGGTGCCGCCAACGGTGCCGAGCCGCTCGCCTCCGTGGCCATCCCGGGCGGCCAGGTCCATATCTTCGCCGGCGCCGAGATCGACGTCGAGGGTGCCGAGAAACGTAAGGCCGAGCAGCGCGCCAAGCTCGACGCCGAGATCGAGCGCGCCGAGCGCAAGCTCGCCAACGAGGCGTTCGTGACCAAGGCGCGGCCCGAGATCGTCCAGGGCGAGCGCGACAAGCTGGCGCGACTGCGGGCGGAGCGAGACGCGCTGTGACCGAACCCCGGATGAGGCGAGACGCGCTGTGACCGGACCCGAGGCCGAGCGCTGGCTGCTCTCCCTGGAGCTGTTCGGCATGCGTTTCGGCCTGGACCGCATGCGCCGGTTGATGACGGCCCTGGGTCACCCCGAGCGCGCGTTCGAGTCCATCCACGTCGTCGGTACCAACGGCAAGTCCTCGACCACCCGGATGATCGCGGCCATCCTGGCCCAGCACGGGCTGCGCACCGGGACCTACCTGTCGCCGCACCTCATCTCCTTCGGCGAACGTATACGGATCGATGACCACGACCTCCCCGCGGCGGAGTTCGGGGCCGCCGTGAGCCGGGCCCGCCACGCCACTGAGCTCGTCGAGCGCGGACTGGAGCCCGACGACCAGGTCACCCAGTTCGAGGCGCTCACCGCCGCCGCCTACTCCGAACTGGCCCGCCGGCACGTCGAGGTGGCGGTGATCGAGGCCGGGTTGGGCGGGCGCTATGACGCCACCAACGTCATCCCCTCCAAGGTGCAGGTGCTCACCAGCGTGGGGCTGGAGCACACGCGCTGGCTGGGCCCGACGCTGCACGACATCGCCGGTGAGAAGCTCGACGTGGTCCAGCCCGGTGCGACGCTGGTGCTGGGGGCGGGGCTCGACCCCGAGGTCACTGAGGTCGCTGACCGCGTCGCCGCCGAGCGCGGAGCGCGGATCGTGCACGCCGGGACCGATCCGGGCGTCGAGGTGGGGGCGCCCGGCGCGTTTCAGCGGCGCAATTTCGCGCTGGCCGAGGCGGCCGCCGAGGCCTACCTCGGCGGGCTCCAGGCGGACGCCGTCCGCGCCGCCGCGGCCCAGGTGCGGGTGCCCGGTCGCCTGCAGCAGATCGACTCAGACCCGCTCACGCTGCTGGATGGCGCCCACAACGCCGACGGGATGCGGGCGCTGGCCGAGTCGCTGCCGGAGTTCGTGGCCGGCCATGACCGGGTGATCGCCGTGGTGTCGATCCTCGACGACAAGGACGCCGCCGGGATGCTGGCCACCCTCCTGCGCCCGCCCACCGAGGGCGTCCACATCGACGCTCTGGTGTTCACCAACAGTCACAACCCGCGCACGCTGCCGCCGCCGACGTTGCAGTCGCTCACGCGGCAGTTGATGGGCCCGCCCACCGAGGTTGTCGCCGGGCCACACCAGGCGCTGGCTCGCGCGCGCGAGCTGGCCGGGCCGGGCGGCGTGGTCATCGCCGCCGGCTCGCTGTACCTCGTCGCCGATCTGTTGGCCAGCGGCCCCCGCGAGCACGCCTCGAGCCTGTGAGCCCCGAGTCGCACAATATGGCGATGAACGACGACGACCAGCCCAAGTTCCTGGCCATGATCGGGCTCGTGGCCCTGATCGTGGCGGTCGTCATCCTGGTCTTCTTCGGCATCGGATATCTCTTCGGACGGGCGTTCCTGTAAGGAGATAGGCGATTGCCTGAAAGGAACCGGGTACTTGACGGCGTATTGATATGAGCCGCACAATTCCGGTGCCCACTACACTCGCCCCCTCCATATGCTGACCTTCGCAATCTTCGGCATCCACAACAGTGCTCTGCGCCTGGCGGTGGAGCTGGTGATCCTCTTCCTCGTGGTCATCTGGCTGGCGCTCATCTACTGGACGTACGCCGACGCGCGCCGCCGGATCGCCGACCCGCTGCTGGTCGGGTGTGCCACCCTGGCCTCCGGGTTCCCGTACGTGGGGACGATCGTCTACATGATCGTGCGCCCGCCCGAGTACCTCGACGACGTGCGCGAGCGGGAGCTCGAGATGCAGGCCGCCGAGGCCCGGCTGGCCGAGTTGGGCTACCACCTGTGCCCGCACTGCGACTACGAGGTCGAGAAGGACTTCCTGCGCTGCCCCAACTGCATGCGCAAGCTCAAGGATCCGTGTCACGCCTGCGGCCGGCCGCTTGACCCGATGTGGAAGGTCTGCCCCTTCTGCGAGGCCGAGATCGGCATGCCCGCGGGCCCGAGCGGTCGGGCTCCGGTCCCCCGGCGCCAGCGCCGGCGCACGGAGGCGGCCGAGCAGCCCCCCGCCGAGCAGCAGCCGTCGACCACGTAGGCCGGCCGGAGGGCCGCACGCGGCGCTGACCGCGTAGCCTGTCGGCCACCCGACCCCTGGACCCCTCAAAAGGAGGCCCGCCGCCGTGGAGCGCACGCTCATCCTGGTCAAGCCCGATGCCTTTGCCCGCAACCTGACCGGGGAGATTGTCGCCCGGTTCGAGCGCAAGGGCCTGCGCCTGGCGGCGCTCCAGCTGATGACGATGACGCGCGAGCTGGCCGCGCAGCACTACGCCGAGCACGAGGGCAAGGGCTTCTACGACGAGCTCGTGGACTTCATCACCTCGGGGCCGCTGGTCGCCATGGTCCTGGAGGGCGAGTCGGCCATCCGCGCCGCGCGCCAGGTGATCGGCGCCACCAACCCGCTGGAGGCGACCACCGGGTCCATCCGCGGGGACTACGCGACCTCGGTGGGCCAGAACATGGTCCACGGCTCCGACGCGCCGGAGTCGGCGCAGCGCGAGGTCGGGCTGTTCTTTCCTGATCTGGCCTAGCCCCGGTGGCGGCGGCGCGCGTGATCCTCGCGTCGGGCTCGCCCCAGCGCCGCGCGATCCTGCAGCAGATCGGGGTGCCGTTCGAGATCCGCGTCCCTGCGGTCGACGAGCTCACGCAGGGCCCGGCGGCCGAGATGGCGCTGGAGAACGCCTATCGCAAGGCGGCGGCGATCGCCCCCGCGCACCTGCCGGTGCTCGGTGTCGACACGGTGGTGAGCCTCGGCGCCGAGATCTTCGGCAAGCCGCGCGACGCCGATCACGCGGCGCAGATGCTGAGCGCACTGGCCGGCCGGAGTCACGTCGTGGTCAGCGGGGTGTGCCTGATTGACGCAGAGCGCGTGCGGACCGCCGCGGCGCAGACCACGGTGGCGTTCCGCACACTGGACCCGGTGGCCGTCGCGGCGTACGTGCGAGCCGGCGAATGGGAGGGCCGGGCGGGGGCCTACGCCATCCAAGGGCGGGGCGCGACGCTGGTGGCGCGGATCGAGGGCGACTACCTCAACGTGGTGGGGCTACCGGTCTCGACACTGATCGACATGGCACCGGATTTGATTGCCGACTGAGTCGGGTGGTACTGTGCCCGCGCCTTTGCAGCGGTCGGAGACCTTTGGGTGAGGAGGGAAAGTGTCTGAAGCGAGCACGCCGCCATCAGCGGCTTCGGCGAGTACGACACCGAAGCTGTTTGTCCGGCAGTCGTCGGGCCTAGTCCGCAACGTCAGCGTCACCAACGCGCTGTTCTTCAACGTCGCCGCGTTCGTCGGCGTCGGCCTGACGCTGTATCCGATCTTCTATTCGCTTCCCTTCGTGCCGATGTGGAAAGCGGGCCCGTTCTCGGCCTATGGCTGGGCGTCAATCATCGCCGGGCTGTTCTGCATCCTGCTGGCGCTCATCTTCTCCTCGCTGACCTCAGTGATGCCGCGCTCCGGCGGGGACTACGTGTTCACCAGTCGGATCCTGCACCCGGGGCTGGGATTTCTGGAGTCGTGGACGCTGGTCATCGCCTCGGTGCTGATCATCGCCTTCGAGGTGCCGCTGGTGCTGCGCAACCTCCAGATCACCGCGCGCATCATCGGGATCGGGGCCGGCGGCTTCGGCGGCGCCAACGGCTGGTTCACCGACGCCACCGGCGCC
>DASXCN010000417.1:0-1942 GCA_036491155.1 Solirubrobacteraceae bacterium
GGCGTCGGCCTGGGCACCGAGCTCGCCCAGCTGCGCCCCTACGAGACGGGCGACGACGTGCGCCACATCGACGCCGCGGCGAGCGCGCGCACCGGCACGCCCCACGTGCGCCTGCACGTACCCGAGCGAGCGCTGACGACGTGGATCGTCCTCGACGTCTCGCCGTCGATGGCCTTCGGGACCGCGCGGCGGCTCAAGGCCGACGTGGCCGAAGGCGTGGCGATGGTGTTCGGGCGCCTCGGCGTGCGGAGGGCCGGCAGCGTGGGGATGGTGTCCTTCGGCGCCGGTCCGGCGGTGGTGTCGCCCCCGCGCGGCTCGCGGCCGGGCATCGTCGCGCTGCGTCGCCGTCTGGAGACGGGAGTGGCGGTCGACGGCAGCGAGGCTCCGGAGGCGCTGGGCGACGCGCTGGCCCGGGTCGGCAAGCTGGCCGGCCAGCCAGGCCTGGTGGTGCTGGTCTCGGACTTCCGCGACCAGCGGGCGTGGGAGCGCCCGCTCGGGTCGCTGCGCGTCCGCCACTCCGTGCTGGCGATCGAGATCGTCGATCCCCGTGAGACCGAGCTGCCCGCCGTCGGGCATCTCATGCTCGTCGACCCCGAGTCCGGGGCTCGCGTCGAGGTCAACACCGGTCGTCGCCGCATCCGCGAGCGCTTCGCGGAGCTCGAGCGCGAACGCCGCGCGGTGGTGGCCAGCGAACTGCGGCGCCTGCGCGTGCACCACGCCACCCTGTCGACCGACGAGGACTGGCTCATCGAACTGGGGCGCCGCCTGCGATGAGCTTCGCCGCTCCCGCGTGGCTGCTGACACTGGCGCTGGTCCCCGCCGGCGTCGCCCTGTACCTGTGGGCCCGGCGACGGCGCGCGGGGCGCTACGCCATCCGCTTCCCGGCGGTCGCGACGGTCCGCGACGCGGTCGCGTCCGCCCCCTCCTGGGAACGCCATGTCCCGACCGCGCTCGTCCTCGCCGCCGTGACACTGCTGGGCGTGGCCCTGGCCCGTCCGCGCGTGGTCCAGCACATCCCCACCGGCCAGGCCAACATGATGCTCGTCACCGACCATTCCGGCTCGATGGCAGCCGAGGACGTCCAGCCCAGCCGGCTGGCGGCGGCGGTGTCGGCCGCCAACACCTTCATCGACCAGCTTCCCTCGACCGTCCGCGTCGGCGCCATCGGCTTCGGAACGTCGCCCGACGAGGTGCAGGGACCGGCCGCGAACCACGGCGAGGCGCGGGCACTCATCGACGCGCTCGTGGCCAACGGCGGCACCGACACCGGCGACGCGCTGGGGCTGGCGCTGCAACTCCTACAGGGATCCAACCCCAAGCACCCGCCGTCGGCCATCGTCCTGCTCTCCGACGGCGCGGCCAACTCGGGCCCGGACCCGGTGACGGTCAGCCAGCAGGCCAAGAAGGACAAGATCCCCATCTACACCGTGGCGCTCGGGACGGCCGGCGGGGTGCTGCCCAACCCCGACCCCTTCGCCCACCCCCAGCCGGTGCCCCCCGACCCCGAGCTCATGCAGGCCATCGCCCGCGTCTCGGGCGGGACCGCCTTCAACGCCCACAGCGCCGACGAGCTCAGCTCGATCTACAAGAAGCTCGGCAGCCAGCTCTCGACGGTGACCCGGAAGAAGGAGATCACCGCCTGGTTCGCCGCCGCCGGCGTGGTGCTGCTCATCGGCGCCGCCGTGTTCTCGGCGCGCTGGTCGGGCCGCCTGCCCTGACGGGCCCGGCATCGCGGCGCGGCTACTCGGCGCCGCGCCACAGCAGCGCTCGCTGCCGCGCCCGCGAGAGGCTGCTCACCACCAGGTCGTAGGAGTCCTCGACCATGTCGGCGATCATCTGCTCAGCCACGGTTCCATCGAGCACCACGGTGTTCCAGTGGCGCTTGTTGAGGTGGTAGCCCGCTGTGATGCACGAGTGGGCGGCGCGCAGTTGCTCCGCCAGT
>DASXCN010000418.1:0-3236 GCA_036491155.1 Solirubrobacteraceae bacterium
CGCCGCGGTGGTCCATCGCAACGTCTCGGCGCCCAGCGCCCGGCCGAGCTCGAGGCGGCTCTCCTGGAGATCGACCAGCAGGACCTCGGCGCCCAGGTCGCGCGCCACCACGGCCACGCACTGGCCGATCGGCCCCGCCCCCAGCACCACGACGCGCTCGCCCGATTGGACCCGGCCACGACGCACCGCATGGACGGCCACCGAGACGGGCTCGGTCAGCGCCGCCAGGGCTCCGCTGTCGGCCTGGATGGGAAAGACCTGCTCCTGGGGCAGGCACAGCAGCTCCTGCAGGCCGCCGTCGGTGTGGATGCCGACCAGCGAGAAGTTGTCGCACGCGTTGGGGCGGGAGACGCTGCACGGGTAGCAGGCGCCGCAGGCGCTGATCGGCAGCATGGCCACGCGCCCGCCGGTGCTCAGCTCCGCCCGGCAATCGGGGCCGACGGCGGCGATGGTGGCGCCGACCTCGTGGCCCAGCACGCGGGGAAACCGCGACCCGCCGGCGGCCTCGGAGAGATGGCCGGAGAAGAAGTGATAGTCCGAGCCGCAGATGCCCACCGCCTCGGGGTGGATCAGCACCTGCCCGGGCCCCGGCTCGCCCGGCTCGGGCCGGTCCACGACGGACATGACGCCGACGCTCTCGGTGACCGCCGCGCGCATGCCGGGCGCCCTCAGGAGCCCCAGACCGCGTCGGCGGTCTCGACGACCAGTTCGAGCTTGGCCGCCTGCTCGTCGTGGGTGAGCGTGTTGCCCTCCACGGTGGAGGAGAAGCCGCACTGTGGCGAGAGGCACAGCTGCTCGATCGGCACGTAGGTCGAGGCCTCCTCGATCCGCCGGATGAGGTCGTCCTTGCTCTCCAGCGTGCCCCGCTTGGTGGTCACGAGGCCCAGCACGACCAGCTTGCCCGGCGGGACGAAGCGCAGCGGCTCAAAGCCGCCCGAGCGCGCGTCGTCGTACTCCAGGAAGAACCCGTCGATCTCCAGGGCCCCGAAGAGCGTCTCGGCGACGTAGTCGTAGCTGCCCTCTGCGGCCCATGAGGAGCGGAAGTTACCGCGGCACATGTGGGTGGTGACGGTCAGGCCCTCGGGCCGTCCGGCGAGCGCGTTGTTGATGTTGGAGACGTAGGTCTCGAGCAGGTGGGGGGTGTCCTCGCCGCGCGCGGTGAGCGCGTCGCGCTGGCTGGGGTCGTTGAGGTAGGCCAGGCTGGTGTCGTCGAGCTGCAGGTAGGTGCAGCCCAGAGCGGCCAGTGCCTTGATCTCGGCGGCGTAGGCGACGGCCAGGTCAGACCAGAACGGCGCAAGATCCTCGTACACGTCGGGGTTGAGCGCGGCGCGACCGCTGCGGTAGTGGACCATGTTGGGCGACGGGATGGTCAGCTTGGGGGTGACGCCGTCGCTGACGATGCCCTGCAGGAAGGTGAAGTCCTCGGCGAAGATCGGGCGCTCCAGGGACACCTTCTCGTTGACGGCGATCGCCGCCGGCTTGAAGTCGACGGTCCCGTCCGCGTTGCGGAAGTGCACCTCGATGTCGGACTCGATCTTCTCGATGCCGCCGAGTTGGTAGATGAAGTCCATGTGCCACGAGCTGCGGCGAAACTCGCCGTCGGTCGCCGACTGCAGGCCGGCGGCCCGCTGCATCTCGACCGCCTTGATGATCTCCTCGTCCTCGATCGCGCGCAGTTCGGCGGCGGTGACGCTGCCCTTGGCCAGGTCCTCGCGGGCGTCGAGCAGGCGACGTGGGCGCAGGAGGCTGCCGACATGGTCGGCGCGGAAGGGGGGTGTGGTGCGTCGCCCGGAGGCGACCTGGGTGTCGGTGGCCATCGGCTTTACCTCATTTCACGTTGATCTCGACCCGCAGGCCGTCCGGGTCGCTGAAGAACAGCTGGCGCGGCCCGCCGCCAGGGACGTCGTTGCGTACCGGCTCGATCCCGGCGCCGGCCAGGCGGGCGCTGACGGCCTCGTAATCCGACGCGCTGAAGGCGATGTGATCGACCGGTGAGGATTCGGACCCGCCCACCCCCGCGACGGCCGCGCCCACGCTCAGCCCCAGCGTCGCCGCGTGCGCCCGGTACGACGCGCGGTCGGCGATGTGCAGGCACGCCACGCTTCCGGCGTACAGCCAGTAGCCGTCGAACGGCAAGGGCGGCCGCTCGCCGGTGCGCAGCCCCACCGCGCGCTCGTAGAACTCGCGTGCGGCGTCGACGTCGTCCGAGAGCACGAGCACGTGCTCCAGTTCGGACACACCGGCGCTCATCCGCCGGCGGGCAGGCTCTCGGTCGACGCCGGCGTCGCATCGCCGGCCACCGTTCGCAGCAGGTACGCCGAGTGCAGGCGGCTGGGATCGTCGCGCAGCTCCTTGGCGCTGCCCGAGTACTGGATGCGCCCGCCCTCCATCACGTAGGCCCGGTTGGACAGTCCCAGCGCCACCGTGGCGAACTGCTCGATGAGCAGGACTCCGGTGCCGGAATCGGCCACCTCGCGAATGGTGGGGATGAGACGCTGGACGACCACAGGAGCCAGGCCCAGCGACAGCTCGTCGATGATCACGAACCGTGGCTTGGACACCAGCGCCTGGGCCAGCACCACCATTTGCTGCTCGCCGCCTGACAATGACCGGGTCTGAGTGGAGAGGCGCTTCTGCAGCTCGGGGAAGAGCTCCAGGGCGTGGGCGCGGCCTTCCTCGGCGGCGCTGCCCTTGAGCGCGTAGGTCGCGACCTTGAGGTTGTCCTCCACGGTGAGCTCGGGGAGCAGGCGCCGGCCCTCGGGGACGATGGCCAGCCCGGCGTGGCGGATCCTCTCCGGCCGCCGCCCGGCCAGCTCCTGCCCGCCGATCGTCACCGAGCCCGAGCGGATCGGCAGCACGCCGCCCACCGCCAGCACCATGCTGGACTTGCCGGCACCATTGGGGCCGAGCAGCGCCGTGACCTCGCTGGGCGTGATCTCGAGCGTGACGTCGCGCACCACGTCGCGGCCGCCGCGCGATACGGTCAGCCCGCTCAGCTTCAGCGACTCGCCGTTCACGCCGGCGTCTGCCCTCGCGCCAGCCTCTGCCTTCGCGCCGGCCTCTGCCTTCGCGCCGGCGTCTGCGTTCATCCCGGCCTCCGCGCCCACATCGCCCTCCGCGCTCACGCCGCGCTCGCCTCCTCGGCAGCGCCCAGGTAGGCCCGCACCACCTGCTCGTTGCGCAGGACCTCTGCGGTCGGGCCGGAGGCGATCATCTTGCCGAAGTCCAGAACGGCG
>DASXCN010000419.1:0-9381 GCA_036491155.1 Solirubrobacteraceae bacterium
GTGGCCATCCGCGCCGCCGCCGCCTCGGCCGCGCTGGTGGTGGCGCCCTCGCGCGCGGTGGCGCAGGACCTGGACCCGCGCGGGCGGCTGGCGGGCCGGCTGCACGTCGTCGCCCCCGGGGTGGACGTCGACCGCTTCGCCGAACTCGACGGTGTGCCGGCGCAGCCCCCGGAGGTGCTCCTGCTGGGGGCGGTGGTGGGCTGGAAGCGCCCCGATCTGGCGCTCGAGGCGGTGGCGATCGCGCGGCGCAGGCTCCCGCAGCTGCGCCTGCGGGTTCTGGGCGCACCGCTGGACCCTGCGGGGGATGAGCTGCTGCGGTCGCTACGGGCGCGAGCGGCGGAGCCGGACCTGGCCGGTGCGGTCTCGTTCGACGGCCATGTGGCCGACCCGCGCGGCGCGCTGGCCCGTGCCACCTGCCTGTTGCACTGCGCCCCGCGCGAGCCCTTCGGCATGGTCGTGCTCGAGGCCCTCGCGGCCCAGCGCCCGGCAGTGGTCCCGGACGCCTGTGGCCCGGCGGAGATCGTCGATGCGTCGTGTGGCGTGGTCTATCCGCCCGCCGACGCCACGGCCGCGGCCGAGGCGCTCGGGGCCGTCGTGTCCGATCGCGAGCGCGCGGCCGAGATGGGCCGCCACGGTCGCCGCCGGGCGCGTGAGCGCTTCGATCGCGAGGGGTCGCAGGCGCGGTTTGCCGAGCTCATCGCCGGGACGCTGGCATCGGGGCGGGCCGCCCGCATGCGCGCGGACGGCCGCGGACGCACGGACGGCCGCAGACGCGCGGACGGCCCGCGCCAGGGGCTCGAGTCGCTCTCGCTGGTGACCGTCACCCACAACTCGGCGCCGGAGCTGGCCGCGCTGCTGGATTCCGTCGCGCGCCACCTGCCCGGGCTGCGGGTGATCGTGGTCGACTGCGCGTCGGAGGACGGGAGCCTGGAACTGGCTAAGCGGCGGCCGGGCGTGACCGCGATCGGCCTGCAGGAGAACGTCGGCTTCGGCCGTGCCTGCAATGTGGGGCTCGAGCACGTCGCCTCGCCGGCGGTGGCGCTCGTCAACCCCGACGTGGAGCTCCTCGACGACTCGCTGCTGGCGCTGGCGGGTGAGGCGCTCCGGGCCGATCGTCCCCCGCGGCTGCTGGCGCCGCGCGTGCTCAACGGCGACGGCAGCCTGCAGGACACCGCGCACCCCGTTCCCGGTGGGCCGGCCGAGCTCGTCGCCTCGGTGATCCCCCCGGCGGCGCTGCCCGGGCGAGCCGGCGTGGCGCTGGCGCCATGGCGCTCGGCGGCGCCCCGGCGCGTCGGGTGGGCAGTGGGGTGCGCGATCGTCGCGCGGACCGACACGCTGCGCGGGCTGGGGCCGTTTGACGAGTCGATCTTCCTCTACGGCGAGGACCTCGAGCTCGGCCTGCGTGCGCGCGAGCGTGGGGTCAGAACGTGGTTGTGGCCGTCAGCGCGCGTCGTCCATCACCGGGCCCACTCCTCCACGGTCGCCTTCGGCGGCGAGCCCTTCGAGCGACTGGCGGCGGCGCGCCATGACGTCGTGCACCGGCGCCTGGGCGCGCGGCGGGCGGCGCTCGACGACGCGGTGCAGGCGCTGACCTTCGCCTCCCGGATCGCGGTCAAGACGGCGCTGGGGCGGCCGGCGCGACGCGAACGGGCGCAGCTGCTGGCGGTGCGCTCAGTGGGCCGGGACCGGGACGACGCCCGGCCATGAGAGGCCGCAAGGCCCTGGCCGCGATGGTGGCCGTGGTGACGGTGGCGGTCGTGGTGGGCCTCGTCCTGATCCTCACCGGCGGGGGCTCGGATCGCCCCCGGGCGGGCTCCCATGCCCCTCCCACGCCCGGCGCGCCGGCAACGCCTCCCGCGCCCCCCGCGCCCCCCGCGCCGCCCGAGCCTCTGCGAGCGGCCCTGCCTCCCCCGGCGAGCCAGGGGTTCGGCGTCAACGTCAACCGGTTGTTCAACGACATGACCTACACGGCGGCCCAGATCGACGCCCAGCTGGCGGCCGTGCGGGCCACCGGAGCGACGCTCGCGCGCAGCGACGCCTTCTGGGAGGGGGCCGAGCCCCAGGCTCCCGCGGACGGACGCCACCGCTACGACTGGTCCTTCGATGACCGGGTCGCCGCCGCTCTGGCCGCCCATGGCCTGACCTGGCTGCCGATCATCGACTACACCGCCCCGTGGGCGGAGTCGGTGGCCGGGCAGGACCACTCCCCGCCACGGCCTGACGCCGTGGCCGATTACGCCGCCTATGCGGGGGCCTTCGCGGCGCGCTACGGCGGCGGCGGCGCCTTCTGGCGCACCCACCCGGACCTGACGGCAGTCCCGGTGACCGCGATCGAGATCTGGAACGAGCCCGACAACCCGGAGTTCTGGGCACCCGGCCCCGATGCCGCGGCCTACGCCCAGATGTACCTGGCTGCCCGCGCAGAAATCGACGCCGCCGACCCGGCGATCCGCGTGCTGGTGGGCGGTCTCACGAACGCGTCGGCGTTCCTGCCCGAGATGGTGCGGGCGGCGCCGCAACTGGTCGGGCATGTCGATGGGGTAGCGGTGCACCCCTACGGGACGCCCGCGGTGGTGCTGAACCGCGTGCGCGGGGCACGCGCGGCGCTGGTGGGCGTGGGCATGGGCACGGTGCCGCTCTACGTGACCGAGTTCGGCTGGACCACGCAGCCCGCCGGGGCGGTCAGCTACCTGCCCGCCGCTCGGCGTCCCGCCGACATCGAGGGCGTGTTGACCGCGCTGGGCCATCTGCGGTGCGGCCTGGCGGCGACGCTGCTCTACACGTGGGTCACGCCAGAGCGCAACCCGACCGACGGCCAGGACTGGTACGGCATCGCTAATCCATCGGACCCGAGCGCCGCCACGCCCGACACGCAGGCGTTCGCCGCCGGGCTGCGCGCCGCTGCCGCGCCGGACGCGGCGCCGCCGCCGGCGTGCCCTACCTGATGCAGCTGGTGGCCACGGCGCCCTTGCGCTTGCACCCTTCGAGCGCGAGCACGCCGGTCTTGAACGCCTGGAGGGCGGGCTTGACCGTCACCTTGTCGTCGTGGTCGGCCAGCAGCCCGGAGTAGTTGAACGGGCCGGAGTTGGCGTCCTCCTCGCCGATCCACGTGTACCAGTAGAAGCCGGTCAGGTGCAGTGCCAGGCGCTGCTGACCGAGGAGCGGGAGCAGCGCGGAGATGTTGCGTGCCTGCCCTGCCCTGGTCGTGATGAAGTCGAGGTTGGCGTGGGTCTCCCCCTTGGCCGACGGCCAGCTGAGCTCGGTGGCGATCAGCGGCTTGGCGCCGTCGCCGAAGCGCGACATCGCCCGGCGGACGAACACCATGAACTCGATCACGTTGGCCGGGATCTTGGTGAAGCCGTTGACCGAGACCACATCGAAGAGGTTCTTGGCGCCCTTGACCTGGTAGACCTGACCCAGCGACTTCCACGCCGTGTTGGTGAGCGCGCCCAGCACCACCTGAGCGCCGGGGTCCGCCTTCTTGACCGCGGCGTGCGCGACCTTCAGCATCGACACGTAGGTGGAGGCGAACGGCTGCTTCCAGTAGTAGGCGAGGTTCGGCTCGTTCCAGATCTGCCAGGACCGGATCGGCATCTTCGGGATGCTCGGGTTCTCGCGCCAGAAGCTCCCGTGGGGACCGTAACGGTCGATGACCGCGGTCAGGTATGCGCCGTACGGTGCGTACTGGCGGGGATAGCCCACACCGTTGGGGTTGCTGGCGGCATCCCACTGGGGGGCGTAGAGCACCGTCGGGAGGACCGTCACGCGGTCGCGGGCGGCGTCGCCCACGACCATGTCGGTGAACTTGAAGCTGGTCGGCACCCCGGCGACGTCGGTGAAGTTGTCCTTCTGGTCGTCGGGCACGTCGGCATCGGTCTGATATGGCTGGGCCGCCGCCCAACTGAAGGCCACACGGACGCTTTGGACCCCGTTGGAGACCATCGTGTTGAGCTGAGCGGGGAAGTCGATCGTGCTGTCGGAGCCGAACACGGGACCGTCGACGTCCACCCCTACGAACCCCTGGGGCACCGGCCCCGGCACGGTGGCCTTCGGCTTGCTGGCCTTGGGCTTGCTGGCCTTCGAGGCCGCGCCGGCCACCGTCGCCAGAGCCCCGGCGAGGAGGAGAGCGACGGCCAACAGCAGCAGTCCGGTCAGTCGAGGGCGGTCCGCGAACCTCCTTGCGCGCAGCGGCATGGCGGCGCAGTCTAATCAGGCGGGCCGCAGTCCGGCGTAGCCAGGGGCGGGCCTGGCATAGTCCGCGGGCGCGAGCGGGCTCAGGTCCGGCGCAGGCGGACGCGCAGGCCGAAGCCGCCGACCACCAGGCCGAAGCCCAGCGCCGCGGCCAGCCACCCGTCATAGCCGGTGCGCGGCAGCTCACCCGTGGTCGTCGAGGCGATCGTCGCCGTCGGCGTGGTGGGATCGCTCGACGTCGAGCTGGTGGCTACCGGCGTCGCGGTCGTCGTCGGAGCTGGGGTCGTGGCCGGCTGGGTTGACGTCGTCGTGGGGCTGGTCGTCGTGGACGCGCTCTTGCCCGTCGAGGTCCCCCCGAACGGATCGGTGTACTGCTGATCGCCGGCGGAGCCACCGCCACCGGCGGCGATGGTCACCGCGGGAACCGCAAGCGCCAGGGCTCCGAGCACCAGCATGCAGGTTGCCAGCCAACGAGGGGTGCGCACCCGTGCGAGTATGGCAATCGCTGTGGCGGGACGCGTTGGGCTTGCCGGGTTGGCTGCCAAACGTGCGTTTTGCAGGATCTCTTGCAAGACCAGGGGTTGTGTCGGAGGAGGCGACGGGGCGTGTTAGGGTGGCTGCCGCCTGACCCCCAGCCGTCGTAATCCGGGCGCTGAGACGCCCCCCTCCTAGGCCATCGACGCCCCGTGTGGGGCGCGATGCCGCACGCCACCACACGCCCATGCCCCACCTGATGCGACCCACTTCTCGCGTTGTCGTTGCCGCCGCGGTGTCGGCCGCGCTGCTCGGAACCGGCCTGACCGCGCCCAGTTCGGGCGACCTTCAGAGCCAGATCGCGGGCACGCGGTCGGCAGCCGCCTCGCTGCGGGCGCACATCGCCGCCGACTCGCGGCAGATCGCCGCCACCAGCGACGGCGTCGCGCGCGCCCAGGCCCGCCTGTCCGCCGTCCAGGACCGGCTCGATGCCCGCGTGGCGCAGCTGAAGTCCACGCAGGCCCAGCTGCTGGCGGCCCGCAACCACCTCGTCGACCTCGAGAACCGCATGCACGCTGCCACCACCGCGCTGTCGGCCAACCTGGTGTCCAGCTACGAGGGCGGCCAGCCCAACATCGTCTCGGTGATCCTCAGCTCCAAGGGCTTCTCGGATCTGCTCAACCAGATGGGCTTCATGAGCCGGGTGGCCCACCAGGACGCCAACATCCTCAAGACCACGCGAACGGCGCGGGCCGCGGTCGCCCGTCAGGCCACCGCGCTGGAGAGCCTCGAGTCCCGCGACCGCACACTCGCCGCCCAGGTGCTGGCCCAGCGCAATCAGGCCGCCGCGCTGCGATCCGCTCTGCTACGCCGCCAGATCGCTCAGGAGGGCGAGCGCTCTCACGCCTCGGCCCAGTACGACGCCGTCAAGGGCCACCTCGGTTCGCTGCAGGCGCGGCTGAACCGGATGGAGAAGGCGGCCGCCGAGGCGGCGACCCGCGCCGCGGCCACCGGCAACGCCAACGTCAGCGGCATCGCGGTCAACACCGCGGGCATGGTGCAGCCGCCCGCCGGCGCGCCCGAGGCAGTCCGGCAGGTCATCGCGGCCGGCAACGCCATCGCCACGCTGCCCTACATCTTCGGCGGCGGCCATGCGTCCTTCCACGCCGACGGCTACGACTGCTCGGGATCGGTCAGCTACGCGCTGGCGGCGGCGGGGCTGGTCAGCTCGCCGATGGTGTCGGGCGCCTACGAGGACTGGGGTGAGGCCGGCCCCGGCAAGTGGATCACGATCTACGCCAACGCCGGCCACATGTGGATGGACGTCGCCGGATGGCGCTTTGACACCGTGGCCCTCGCCGAGAGCGGGACCCGTTGGGCGCAGGGTGGCGGGGAGTTCGCGGGGTTCGTGGTCCGCCACCCCGCCGGTCTGTAGCGCCAGGCGACCGGGTCAGCCGCGGCGGGCGAGCGTGGGCATGAGGGCCCCGGCCCCAGCACCGGCCCCAACACCGGCCCCGGCCGGCGGGCGCGGAGGCTCGGAATCCTCCGGACCCGCCTGTGGCCGGGGAGCCTCGTCGGTGAGGTAGCGGGCGCCCAGGAGCACCAGTGCCGGCACCGCGACAATGGCCAGCATCGCTAAGAACCAGAGCTGGCCCGCATCGGTGCCCTCGCCCAGGGTGTGGACGATGCCGGCGATCCAGGCCAGCGCGGTGAGGCGGTGCAGCTTGCGCCAGCGGCTGACGCCGATGGCCTGCCGGGCGTAGTAGGACAGGCCGAGGACGACGAGCGCCCAGCCGCCGATGATGCCGATCGAGGTCCAGGCGGTCTTGTAGCTCCACGCGAAGGGGAGGGCGATGTCGGCCAGCGTGGGGCTGAGGACGTGGTCGCCCAGGAGGGTCACGCCGTGCACGGCCAGGGCGACGAGCGTGCCCAGGGACAGCACCTCGTGCAGGGCCAGCAGGTCCGGGCGTCGTGCGCGCATCATCCTCAGGCTCATCACCAGCCCCGCCGAGACGGTGAGGCTGGCCAGCACGAGCGAGACGATGCCGGCGGCACGACTGGTGATCCAGAACAGGTGGGGGGCGGCGCTGGTGGCGATGGTCATGGTGTGGTGCGGCCGGGGCGGACGAGGCGGTCGCCGGTGACGAACGCCGGGTGGACGGGATCCATCGGCTGCGCGGTCGCGCCGCCGCGGTAGGTGACGGTGAAGGCTCTCCCCCGGGCCGACAGTGACGAGGGGACGGCCGCGGCCGTTGAGGCCGATGAGTCGGACACGAATGCGCGCCCGGTGGCGGCGAGGCTGATCCGCGTCGTCCTCCACGCGCGGTCGTCGATCGTGCCGCGGTGGCCGCTGGAGCTCGTGGCCCCGGCGGCGGTGAACCCGGTGGAGCCGAAGTCGGCCAGCGGCAGCGTCCGGCAACTCCACGAGCTCGAGCACACCGACGGCGCCTCCAGGATCCATTCCGCCGATGTGGTGTCGACGACCGCCGGGTGCAGGCGCTTGGCGAACGAGCGGTGGCGGGTCAGGTCGGTGAGGGTGAGGGTGACCGCGTGGCCGTTGACGGTGACGCCGGCTCGCATCTGGTCGCCGGGCAAGACGGTCATCTTGACGCCGCGCGAGGCCGCCGGGACCAGCTCATACCACGCGCTGGACACCGCGCGCCCCGAGGCCGTGCAGTCAGACTCGGTGCCGATCTGCTCCAGCGCCGGCGAGTCGACGGCGAAGCCGCCGATCCCCACCCACACCGCCGAATAGCTCGCGCGACCGGGGGTGCAGGCGGCGCTTGGCTGCGTCCACGTGCCGGTGACCTTCCTGAACTGCGCGCCGCTGCGATGGACCGCGTAGCCGGCCCAGTTGGAGCTCTGAGCGGTGTCGGCCGAGGCGGCGGACGCGGCGCCCAGGGAGGCGGCCGCGATCACGGCCAGAGGCAGCCAGCGGCGCGGGCTCATGACCGCCCCGCCGCCGCCAGGATGGCCGAGGCCTTGCCCTGGAGGTCGTACATGGTGACCGAGGTCCCGTTGACCGTGACCGTCACCTTCTTACCCACCTGCTCGGCGATCGCGATCGCGGCACGGCTGCCCTGACGCGAGTCACCGCCGAAGCCGCCGCCGCCGAAGCCGCTGGTGCCGTCGGCGATCAGCCAGCGCAGCTTGCCGTTGCGGACCTCCATGGCCAGCCACTGCGCGCTCACGTCGCTCTCGCGGCCCGAGAATCCGCCCAGACCGGCGACGTTGGCGTCGTTTTGGAGGATCGCGGCCGCGGCGCTGCCCTGGCTCTCGACGCCGATGGCGCCGCCGCCGTGGGTCTTGGCGTACTGGGCCGCCGCGTTGAGGCTCGTGGAGTCGCCGCCGAAGGCGCCGCCACCGCCGCCGCCCGGACCGCCGAAGCCATTACCAGTTCCGCCCGGCCCGCTGAAGCCGCCCCCCGGAGGGGCGAAACCGCCGCTGGTGCCCGACTGCGGGTTGGTGAACAGACCCCGGACGCCGGCCCCGCCAGGCGCGAATCGCCCGCCGGCCCCGCCCGGGGCGACCCGCCCACCAGCTCCACCGGGGAACCTGAACCCTCCGCGACCGGAGCCGCCACCGCCCCGCGGACCGCCGAAGCCGCCGTTCTGAGCGCTGGCGGACCCGCCCGCCGGGAACGTCGCGGCGGTGGCGTGCCCGATGGTCTCCACGGCCCACGTGGCCGGCGCGGCCAGCAGCCCGGCCAGGGCCACCCCCATCACCACCGCGCGGACGCGGGCTGAGACCTGCGTCGCCAGCAGGATGGCCGACACGCCGGCAGCGGCGATGATGAGCGGCCGGGCCCATGAGAGCTCGCCGGAGAGGTTGCCCAGCACCACCAGCTCGGTGATCGCGCCGGCGATGATCGCCGCCGGAACGGCGATCCGGGCCACCCGGCCGCCGCCCAGAGCCTCGCCGACACCGGCGCCGATGAGCATCGCGGTGAAGGGGGCCAGGAAGGAGACGTAGTAGGGGTGGAAGATGCCCGAGGCGTAGCTGAAGACCACGGCGCTGACCACAAAGGCGCCCCCGACGGCGATCAGCCAGCCGGTACGCGGGTCGCTGCGGCGCAGGCGGGAGGCCACCAGCACGCCGAGGCCGGCCACGACGGCGAAGCCCAGCAGCCAACCCGCCTGATCGCCCAGGCCCGCGGAGAGGAGGCGGAAGACGCCGGTGGGGCCGCCAAAGGCGCCACCACCGCCACCGCCGCCGCCGAACCCGGCGCCGGGCGCGCCGGTTTGGCCGGTGACCCGGCCCACGCCGTTGTAGTTGAAGATCAGCGACCAGACGCTGTTGTCGGACGTGCCGCTGATCCAGGGGCGGTCGGCGGCCGGGGTGAGCGTCACCAGCAGCGGCCAGGCCAGCCCGACCGCCGCCAGCGCAATGCCGCCGGCGAACAGCTGGCGAATCGCGGCAACGCGCCCCCGGGGCGCGACCCAGAGGTAGGCCAGCGCGATCCCGGGCACCACGAACAGTGCCACCGCCATCTTGGTCTCGAAGCCGAGGCCGACGCAGACGCCGCACCACACCAGCCATCGCGTGCGGCCGTCCTCGAAGGCGCGCACCGCGAACCACAGCGCCGCGAC
The DNA here is from genome assembly GCA_036491155.1 of Solirubrobacteraceae bacterium. Classification (GTDB taxonomy): domain Bacteria; phylum Actinomycetota; class Thermoleophilia; order Solirubrobacterales; family Solirubrobacteraceae; genus Palsa-465. Next base: position 9,255 of record DASXCN010000419.1, read on the forward strand.
GCAGCAGAGCACCAGCAGTTCGTCGGGGTTGTTGTGGCGCGACATGGCCACCGCGATCGGCGTGGTGGCCAGCGCGATCCCGGCGGCGAAGCCCCCGGCGCGGCCGAAGCGCCGCCGCGTGAGGTCA
>DASXCN010000420.1:0-1751 GCA_036491155.1 Solirubrobacteraceae bacterium
CGCGAGCTTGAGCAGCGCTGCGGCGCCGACGACGACCGCGAGCTCGAGCGCGCCTCGGCGATCGCATCGCACTACGCCGCCGCCGGAGACCAGCCGCACGCGCTGCGCAGCACGATCGCGGCTGCGCGCGCCGCCCAGAAGGTGTACGCCTACGGAGAGGCCTCGGCGCTGACCGAGCGCGCGCTCGAGCTCTGGCCTCGCGTGGAGAACCCCGAGCAGGTCGCGGGCCTGGACCACGTCGATCTTCTGACCCTGGCCGCGCAGTCACACCAAGTGGTCGACGAGCGCCAGCGCAGCGTCACCCTCATCACCCAAGCGCTGCGAGAGCTTGACCCCGAGGTCGAGACGGCCCGCTATGCCGGCTTGCTGGCCACGCGGGCTCGCAACGAGTGGCAGCTCAACCGCGGGGAGGAGGCGGTGGACATGGCCGAGCGCGCGCTGGCCATGCTGGCTGAGGACGACCCCACCGGGGAACGCCGGCGGCTGCTGGCGTGGCTGGCGCGTTCGCGGTACCTGCGCGGACGCTTCCGTGAGGCCGCTACCGAGGGCGAGGCCGCTCTGAAGGTGGCGGTGTCGGCGGGTGATCGCGAAGCCGAGTCGGATCTGCTCAACACGCTGGGGATGGCCTACGTGTCCCTGGGCGAGGTGGACAAGGGGTTCACCTCGCTGGGTCGCGCGATCGACGTGGCGCGGGCCAACGACGATTTCGACGGCCTGTCCTTCGCCTACTCCAACCTCGCCGACAAGCTCAGCGAGATCGGGCAGACCGAGGAGGCGCTGGCCATGGCGCGCAAGGGGCTGTCGATCACTCCCACCTATCACGTGCGCGGCTATGCGTGGATCAAGCTCACCGTTGCGGAGATGTCGTTCCTGGCGGGGGACTGGGACGCGGCCCGCGAGGCTCTCTCAGTGTCTCCGCCGCCCGCCGCCGGCCTCCTCTACATCTACCGCCAGTTGGCCGGCGCCGAGGTCGAGCTGGGCATCGGTGACGACGACGCGGCGGCGCGGTGCCTGGACGCGGCCGAGGAGCTTGTCGCGGTCACCAACCAGCCGCAGTGGATCAGCCTGTACGGCGCGCTGCGCGCCGATCTGCTGGTCCGTTACCGCGATCTGGACGGCGCCCAGGCCGCCGTGCAGCAGGCGCTGGACCGGCTCGAGGTCTGCACCGACGACGTCACCGGGATCGCGTGGTTGAGCTGCATCGGCCTGTGGGTGGAGGCGGACCGCGCCCAGCGGGCGCGTGACCTGCGCGAGACCGGCGACCGGCGCGACGCCCTCGCCCGGGCGCGCCTGCACGCCGATCGCCTGGCCGCCACCGCGCAGGACGGCGGTCCGGTGGAGCACGCGCGGCTCACCCAGGGCAAGGCGGAACTGGCCCGGGCGCGCGGGCGCGGCGGCGTTCGGGAGTGGCAGCGGGCGGCAGCAGCGTGGGACGAGCTCAAGCGCCCGTATCCCGCCGCGGTCGCCCGCTGGCGCGAGGCCGAGGCGCGGGCTGGCGCCGATGACCGGGCGGGCGCGGCCGACGCCGCCTCCGCCGCGGCGACGGCCGCCGAGGCGCTGGGGTCTGAGTGGCTGACGCGCGAGGTGCGGACGCTGGCCGAGCGGGCCCGATTGGACCTCGGCGCCGCGGCGGCCGCGGGGCCGGGGGCGGGGGCCAACGGCGACGGCGCGCGGGCCGCGGGGGGCGCGGGTGCCGGGGCGGCCGAGGCCGCCGAGGATCCGTTCGGGCTGACCCCGCGCGAGCGTCAGGT
>DASXCN010000421.1:0-4903 GCA_036491155.1 Solirubrobacteraceae bacterium
GCCAACTGGGTGTCCCAGGGCCCGGTGGGCGCCCCGCCGGGCGGCACGATCGTTCCGGAGCCGTCGGTGAGGATGATGTCGGGGCTCTGGTAGGTGCCGTTGCCGATGTAGGGCTGCGGTTGCGCGGTGACGGTGGTGAAGACCTCCGCGGCTCGGGTCGCGGCGCTGTTGCCGACCGTGGTGTTGCCGCCCACGGCATAGAGGCGCCCGTCAGGTCCGAGGGCCGAGGACAGCAGCCCGGTGGCGGCCGCGAGCGATGGTGACACCGTCTGCCAGGTGGACGCCAAGGACTGGTCCCAGCTCACGACGTCTGCGGCGGGCGTCGCCGGAGAGGTGCTGCTCAGGCCCCCGATGGCGTAGATGAGCCCGCCCGGGCCCGCGGACGCGGCGAGGTTGGTCCGGCTGTGCAGGAGCGCCGGCAGGACGGTCGCGTTCCACGTCCCAAAACGTGTGTTGAAGACCTCGACCGTGGTGAGCGGCGCGCCACTCGCGTTGCGCCCGCCCATGGCGTAGACGTTGTCGCCCACCACGCAGGCCGCCAGGCCCGAACGGGGCGTTGGCATCGACGCCGCCGCGCTCCACGTGTTGGCGACTGGGTCATAGCGCTCGACGCTGTTCAGGACATTGCCGCCGCCGTCGACGCCGCCGATGGCGTAGATGGTGCCGTCGGTCCCTGTGATCGCGGCGTGGTATGCCCGCGCGTTCGTGAGGTTTGCGACCGACGACCAGGTGGAGGTGGCGGGATCGAAGATGTTGTGGGTGGCCGACGGCGTGATCACCGGCCCGCCGCGCGTGCCGCCGATCACGTGGATCCGGCCCGCGAGCGTCGTCGCGGCCAGCCCGGTGAAGGCCTGACCGGGCAGCGTCGTCACGTTGTTGGTCCACGCCGCAGGCGCGGCCGGATCGAATGTCTCCACTGCCCCGATGGCAATCGAGTTGGCGCCGCCGTCTCCGCCGATCGCATACAGCACAAGGCCGCTGGCGGGTGACGGGGCGGGAGCCGTGACCACGGTCAGCCCCTGCCGGGCAGTGTTGAGGTTCGCTACCGCCGTCCACGTCATGAGAGTCCCCGGTCTAAAGATCGCGCGGTCCGATGCCCCAGACGGAGCCGACGAAGAAACTGGGTCCCGCGCTCGTGGTGGCCCCGCGGGCGCATCGTACCTCCGGGGGGTGAAGGTGTGGCCATTCCCACCCTGGGGGGGATGGATTTGTGTCACTTTGCCTGCCACCATCCCCCGGAGTTACAACGCCGGGGGGAATACGTGGGGACCATGAGCATCGCGGGAGCGCGTGCCACGCGCGCGTTCGTCTATGTGGCGGCGGCCTGGACCATCATCTGGCTCGCGCTGACACACCTCGTCACGCTGCCGCACGTCGGCGCACCGGCCCGCGGACCGGCGCCGGGCGCGGCGACCGACCTGCGCGCTCTGCAGTCCATGCCGCTCTTCGCGCAGTCGGTCATCTCCGCGACGGTGGGCGCGGCGAACCCTCGCTTTGACGCGCGGCGTTCGGGATCCGGCTGGCAGTTGCGTGGCGGCGGCGTGCACGCCCGATTCGGCGTGGGCCCGGTGCGGCTGACGGCGGCCACGGGAAGCGTGACCATGGCCACGGCCGGCGCGGCGAGCCCGTGGACGGCGCGTGGCAACCGCGTCGCCCGGTCGGTGGGGCCGATTCGCGAGTGGTATGCGGCCGGGGCGCTGGGCATCGAGCAGGGCTTCACGCTCTCGCGGCCGACCCGCGCGGACGGCGCCCGAGGGCTGACGCTCGCGCTGCGCCTCTCCGGATCGCTCACGGCGAGCCGTGGCGGATCGGGGCTGCGCTTCAATTCACGCGCGGGCCGCGTCGGCCTGCGCTACGGGGGCCTGCAGGCGCGCGACGCGCGCGGCCGGCGGCTCCCGGCGACGCTGTCGCTGCGTCGTGGGCGGCTGGTGATCGCCGTTGACGATCGCGACGCTCAATACCCGGTCACGATCGATCCCCTTGTCCAGCAGGGCGTCAAGTTCACGCCCAGCGGCGAGAGCGGTCCCGGGTCCGTGGGGATCAGCGTGGCGCTGTCCTCCGACGGCAACACGGCCTTGGTGGGCGGCAACAGCGACACCCTGAACAACGGTGCCGCGTGGGTGTTCACGCGATCGGGCGGGACCTGGAGCCAGCAGGGACAGAAGCTGACCGGCGGCGGCGCGACGCCCGGCGCGGGGTTCGGGACGGGCGTGGCCCTGTCGGCGGACGGCAACACGGCGTTGGTCGGGGGCAGCTTCGACGGAGCGACGGGCGCCGCCTGGGTGTTCACGCGCTCGGGGACGACGTGGACCCAGCAGGGCAACAAGCTCACCGGTGCGGGCGCGACGTCGGGCGCCGGGTTCGGGTCCAGCGTGGCGCTGTCGGCGAACGGCGACACCGCGCTGGTGGGCGGGCCGACCAACGGCTCGGGCAACGCCGGGGCCGCGTGGGCCTTCAGTCGCCGCAGCGGCACTTGGAGCCCGCTGGGATCGACGCTCCTCGCCACCGGCGAGGGCCCGGCCGGAGAGTTCGGCAACAGCGTGGCCCTCTCCGCCGATGGTGTCACCGCGCTCGTCGGGGGCAGCAACGACACGGGCGGCGCGGGCGCGGCCTGGGCGTTCGTACTCGGCGGCGCCGGGTTTGCCCAGCAGGCCCGGCTGACGCCCAACGACGAGGCGGGCACCGGCGCCTTTGGCACGAGCGTGGCGCTGTCCTCCGACGGCAACACGGCCCTCATCGGCGGACCCGCCGACGGCGTCGGGGGGCAGGCGGGCGAGGGGGCGGCGTGGGTGTTCACCCGTAACCAGTCGATCTGGAGCCAGCTGGGCGCCAAGCTCACCGGTGCGAACGCCGCCGCGGGCAGCGGGATGGGGTCCGGCGTGGCGCTGTCCTCCGACGGCACCGTTGCGCTGGTCGGAGGCCAGGGGGACGCCGGGGGAGCCGGCGCGGCGTGGCTGTTTGACCGCTCGGGCTCGACGTGGGCACAGCAGGGGGCCAAGCTCACCGGGCAGGGGGAGAGTCTCGTCGGGACCTTCGGCTCGAGCGTCGCGCTCGCCGCCGACGGGCAGACCGCCGTGATCGGCGGCAGGAACGACAACGGCGGCACCGGCGCGGTGTGGGCCTTCGCCCCACCGGCGCCCACCTGCGCCAACGCATCGGCGGCGACGCCCGCCGGGGGCGGGGCCGTCACGGTGGGGCTGCCGTGCGCCGGCCCGGCCGGGGGCGCGCTGAGCTACGCGATCGTGTCCGGTCCCGCCCACGGGAGCCTCGGCCCGCTGAGTGCCGACGGCCAGGTGCGCTACACGTCGTCCTCGGGGTACGTGGGCCCGGATTCGTTCACCTACCGGGTGGCCGACCAGTGGGGGGTCTCCGGTACGGCGACGGCGGCCATCACGGTGCCGAGCTTCCCCGCGCCGTCCTGCGCGAACGTGAGCGCGCGCGGGCACAGGGGCGCGACGAAGGTGAGGCTGACGCTGTCGTGTCGCGGGCCCGCCGGCCTGCCGATGGCCTACCGGATCGTGACCCCGCCGGGCGACGGCAAGGCGGGCGCGATCAACCAGTCGAAGGGCACGGTCACCTACAGCACGCACGTCGGCTTCAGCGGGACTGATCGCTTCACCTACCGGGCCACCGGCGCCGGCGGCGCATCGGCTCCGGCCACCGCGACGGTCGTGCTGCCGACCCTGGGGCGCATCACCTCGACGATGACCTGGGGGGCGTTCCGTCCCGGTGCGACCGCCACGGTCCTGCCGAGCATGCTCGTCAAAAGCCTGCCGGGCGGCGCCACGGTGCGGCTGTCGTGCACGGGCAAGGGCTGCCCGATCAAGACGCAGACGGCGTCGCTGGCCAAGCAGCGCGTCTGCGCGGGCAAGAGCAAGAAACGCAAGTGCAAGCGAGCCGTGCCCAGCAGCGGCAATCTCGACCTCAGCCACCTGGTTGAGAACAAGCGGGTCAGGGCGGGCTCCGCGGTCAGCGTGGCGATGATCCAGCCGGGCTCGATCGGCAAGGAGTACGTCTTCCTCATGGTGCGAGGCAAGCAGCCGTCGGTGAAGATCCGCGCGCTGGCGCCGGGTGGCACCGCTCCCTGCCCGGGCTGCTGAACCGACGGCCCGACGACGTCAACGCGCCGCCGCGCCCGCGGCGGCACCGCCGCGCCAGCGGCTAGGTGAAGGCCGACACGCCCGTCACGTCTCGACCGAGGATGAGCGACTGCATGCTGTCGGTCCCCTCGTAGGTCTCGACGATCTCGAGGTCGGTGAGGTGGCGGGCGACGTGGTACTCCAGGAGCAGCCCGTTGCCGCCCATGATGTCCCGCGCCTGAGCACACACGAGCTTGGCCTTACGCGCGTTGTGGAGCTTGGCCAGCGACGCCATCGGCCCGGTCATCGCGCCGCCCTCCTGCAGTTCGGCGAGGCGGAAGCAGATGAGCTGCATGGCGGTCGTCTCGGCCACCATCGTCGCCAGACCGGCCTGGACGAGCTGAAAGCCCGCGATCGGCTGGCCGAACTGCGAGCGCTCGGCTGCGTAGGACACCGCGGCCTCCACGCCGGCCATCGCGTGGCCCACGCACTCCCAGGCGGCGCCGCCCCGCGTCTGGTCCAGGACGCGCGTGGCGTCGTCGAAGGAGCGCGCCTGCGCGAGCCGGTTGGCCGCCGGGACACGCACCTCGCGCAGGGCGATCTCGGCCTGCCACACGGCCCGCTTGCCGATCTTCCCCGTGATCACGGTGGAGGGGTCAAAGCCGGCACTGCCCTTCTGCACTACGTAGGCGCCGACATCGCCGTCCTCATCGCGGGCCCAGACGATCACCAGGTCGGCGAAGGAGGCGTTGCCGATCCAGCGTTTGTCGCCGTTGAGGATGTAGTCGTCCCCGTCGCGCCGCGCCTCGGTCTCCAGCGACACC
>DASXCN010000422.1:0-3935 GCA_036491155.1 Solirubrobacteraceae bacterium
GGCCGCACCTCATCGCGAATCGGCAGCTTCTCGAAGTCAGACAGCCACCGGTCGGGCGTGATCAGCGGGAAGTCCGAGCCGAAGAGCATCTTGTCGCGCAGGCGGGTGTTGATGTACTGGACCAGGATGTCCGGGAAGTACTTGGGCGACCACCCGGACAGATCGATGTACACGTTGGGCTTGTGCACGGAGATGGCCAGGGCCTCCTCCTGCCACGGGAACGACGGGTGGGCGAGGATGATGTCCAGGCCCGGGAACTCCGCGGCGACGTCGTCCACCGCCATCGGGTTGGAGTACTTCAGGCGCACCCCGCCGCCGCCCGGCATCCCGGCCCCGATGCCGGTCGTCCCCGAGTGAAACAGGGCGATCAGGCCCGCCGACGCGATCACGTCATACAAGGGAAACCACGCCGGGTCGTTGGGCCAGAAAGCCTGGGTGTTGGGGTGGAACTTGAAGCCACGCACGCCGGCCTCGATGAGCTCGGTGGCCTCGCGCACCGCCAGCTTGCCCTTGTGGGGATCGACGGATCCGAACGGAATCAGGACATCGGGGTTCGCACGCGCGGCCTCGAGCACCTCGGAGTTGCCCAGGCGCCGGCGGCCCATGCCGGCCTCGTCGTCGACGTTGAAGATGACCGCCATCAGGCTGCGGTCGCGGTAGTAATCGGCGACCTCCTGGGCGGACGGCTGCGGCGGGTGCCCGCCGAAGTACTTCCCGGCCGCCTCGAGGATCTCCAGCGTGACCGGATCCTGGGGCTGGTCGTGGTTGCGCTCGGCGTGCACGTGCACGTCGATGGCGGCGACCTTGGCGAGGTCGGGCGCGGCGGCGGCCATGGCGGTCAGCCGTAGATGCGGACCAGGGACTCCGCCACCATCGCGGGCTTCTCGGCGCCCTTGACCTCGACGGTGACCTTGACCTTCATCTGCTTGCCGCCGGGGACGTCGGAGACCTCCATCACCTCGGCGCCGCCACGCCACTCGGCGCCCACGGGCAGCGGCGCGGGGAAGCGGACGCGATCCAGGCCGTAGTTGACGCCGGTCTTGGCGTCGCTGACCTGGAGGAGCTCCCCGGAGATGGGGGCCACCAGCGACAGGGTCAGGAAGCCGTGCGCGACGGTTCCGCCGAACGGCGACTCCTTGGCGCGCTCGGGATCGACGTGGATGTACTGGTGGTCGTCGGTGGCGTCGGCAAACTGGTTGACGCGCTCCTGCTCCATCACGCGCCATTCCGTGAAGCCGGCGTGCTTGCCGACGAGGTCGGGGAGGCCGGCCAGGTCGGTGACGAGGCCGGAAGTCTCTGAAGTGCTCAACGGTCGTCCTTTGCGCAGTGGTGGCGCGTCCAGAAAACCTGGACGCGGGCCCGGCGGCCCGTGCGGAGCGGTGAACGCTACCAATGCACCGAGGCCCCGCCCGGTGGGGCCTCACCAACCTCCATACCTAGTCCTCCCGGCCAGCCGCCGGACAACTACTGAAGTCTTGAGCCGGAGCGCTCCGATAACTGGAGGTATGTCTGTTGGCACGCACCCCGACACCCAGTCCCCCAGCACTCACGGCAAGCATTTCTCGTGCTCGATGAGCGCGGTGCTCATCGGACGTGTACGCGCCTATGGCGGGAACGCCGCCGTCGCCGAGCTGCTGCAGAGGGCCCGCTCGGACCGCTCGGTGCAGTACCTGACCGACATCGCCAACTGGATCTCGTTCGACGAGGCCGTGGCCCTGTGGCGCGCCGGCGCGCACGTCACCCACCACCCCGAGTTCGCCCGCGCGGTCGGCGAGGACGCGGTGCGCTACCTCAATGCCTCGCCGGTCGCCAACGTCCTGCGCCAGCTCGGGTCGCTGGAGGCCGTCTACGGCGCGGTGGCCACGACGGCGAGCAAGTACAGCACCGCGATCATCATGCGGGCGATCGACTGCGGCCCCGGCTTCGCTGAGATCCACGCAACGCCCATCCCCGGCTTCCCGCGCGACGTCGATCACTGTGCGTGGACCTGGGGCATGCTCACCCAGCCGCCGATCCTGTTCGGTCTCCCGCCCGCGGTCGTCCACCATGAGCGCTGCGCCGCCTTCGGCGCGCCACGGTGCGAATATCGCGTCACCTGGCCCGTGGGCGGCGAGAACGCCGACACCGAGTCCGCGCTGCAGATCGCCGGCCTCAACGGCCAGCTGGACGCCATGAAGCTCCGGCTGAACAGCATGTTCCAGACCGCCTCTGACCTGATCTCCTCCGGCGATGTCGACGAGGTGCTGGCCCGTATCGCCGAGCGCGCCGCGATCGAGGTTCGCGCGCCCCAGCACCTGCTCGCCGTCCGGATGACACCCGACGGGCCGCTCCACTGCCACCACCGCGGCTTTCAGGAGGACGAAGTGGCCGAGCGTGCCGAGCGCCTGCTCTCAGAGACCGTCGAGGAACTGCCCGACTCCAGTCTCGTCGTCCCGGTGCGCTCAAACCGCCGCGACTACGGCCGCCTGCTCGCCACCTGCGGCGAGGGGGGTCGCTTCTTCGAGCTTGAGCGCGAGCTCCTCGAGGTCTACGCCCGCTATGCCGCCAGCGCGCTGGACAGCGCCGCCGCCCTGGTCGAGGCCGAGCGTCGCTATGACCAGTCAACCGCGCTGCTGGAGCTGGCGCGGGCGCTGGCCCAGGCCGGAACCAGCGCCGAGATCGCGCGCCGGCTGGCCGACGCGGTGCCCACCGTCGTCGACTGTGACCGCGTGGCCGTCTACCTGTGGGACGACGAGCGCCGCGAGCTCGTCCGCTCCGCGCATTACCCGCTCCAGACGTCGGCCGGGCCGGTGGTGTCTGACCGTTCGAGTTGGGTCCCCGAGCCCGGGGGCACCCTGGAGCGCTTCCTGCGTGACCCCAATCGCGCGCCGCAGCTCATCGGCCCCGACGACGGCGGCGTCGGGCGGATGTTCGCCGACCTCGGCATGGTCGGGACGATCATGGTCCCGCTGGCGGTACCCGGCGAGCTGCTCGGCCTGCTCTCGGTGTCGGTGCGCGCCCGCCCTGAGCGCCTGTGCCTCTCTGACGACCTCAACGACCGCCTGTCGGGTGTCGCCGCGCAGGCCACCACCGCACTGCAGAACGGCCGCCTCGTCGACCTGATCACCCATCAGGCCACCCACGACCAGCTCACCGGGCTGGCCAATCGCGTGCGCCTGACCACCGAGCTGCGCGACGCCGTCGGCCGTGCCCACGCCGGCACCGAGAGCGGCGCCCTGCTCTACATCGACCTGGACCAGTTCAAGCCGGTCAACGACGAGTTCGGCCACGAGGCCGGCGACGCTCTGCTGGTGGCGGTGGCCGGGCGGTTGCAGGGGTGCACCCGGGCCTCCGACGTCGTCGCCCGTCTCGGCGGCGACGAGTTCGCGGTGTTGCTGGTGGCGGCCGGCCCCGTGGAGATCGAGAAGGTCTCTGAGCGCATCACCACCGCGTTCGCCGAGCCGTTCCTCGTGGGCGATCTCTGCCTGCGTCTGGGCGTGAGCATCGGCCGCTCGCTGTACCCGGTGGACGCCCGCGACCCCGATGGGCTCCTGCGCCACGCCGACAAGGCGATGTTCGACATCAAGCGCGCCCATCACGCCGAGCGCGTGGCCCTGCGCCAGTCCCAGGCCGCCGCCTGACGCGGCACGCGGCGGCCCGGGCCGCCTCAGGGACGGTGTTGGGGGTGGGCCCGACCGGTCTCCTCGGTGACGATCTGCGCGATCTGCTCGGCGTCGACCGAGGCATGGGCGCCCGCGCGCCCGCCCGCCGCCGCCATCTCGGTCTCCCTTGAGAAGTTTGCCCCGGCCGCCCGCGGGGTTGTGCGGTGGGCGGCCGGTTGTTCACGAGGCGAACACTAGTCCGTTTGCGACGTCCCGTGGGTGCTTGAAGAAAGGGGGTTGTGGACCGCCGGCGGCCCGGGAGGCGTCGCGCCGGCGGTGAAGGGGTAGCTGCAC
>DASXCN010000423.1:0-8485 GCA_036491155.1 Solirubrobacteraceae bacterium
ACGGCGAGGACCGCCTGCAACGAGGCGATGGAGACCGCGAGCTCGTCGAGGTCCGGCTCCCTCGTGGTGAGCTTCTGCAGCTGCAGCCCCGGCCACATGACCAGCTGGACCCAGCGGCGCCGGCGATTGCGCCCCGCCCACTTGATGACCTCGAAAGACAGCCCGGCGATGACCGGAACGCCCAGGATCCGGGTCAGCACGAGGATCCACCACGCAGGCAGGCCGACCGGGGCGAAGACGAAGATGGCCAGGATCATCACGATGAGCAGGAAGCTCGTGCCGCAGCGCGGGTGCAGGCGCGAGTACAGCTGCGCGCGCTCGGGCACGAGCTCGTCCTCGGCCTCGTAGCAGGAGATGACCTTGTGCTCGGCGCCGTGGTACTCGAACACTCGGCGCAGGTCGCGCACGCGCGAGAGCAGCGTGAGGTAGCCGAGGAAGATCGCGGTGCGCAGCACCCCCTCGACCAGCCAGAACAGCAGCGAGGAGCCGAGCTGCTTCTTGACCAGGCTGGTCAGCCCGACGGGAACGACGAAGAACAGCCCGATGGCGAAGACCACAGACACCAGCACGGTGAAGAACCAGGCGGCCCCGGAGATCTCCTGAGAGTCGCCGGCAGTTCCGTCGCCGGCCTGCTCCTCCTCGGGGAGCTGGGCGTTGGCCGAGATGCCCAGTGCACGCAGTCCGATGCCCAGCGACTCGACCAGCGCGACGACGCCGCGCACCACCGGCAGCCGGTACAAGCGACGCCGCTTGCGGCGCTTGATGGGGAAGGTGCTGATGGCGATCTCGCCCAGCGTCCCGGGCGGCGCCTCCTCGGGCGCCGGCTTGCGCACGGCGACGGCCCAGGTCTTGACGCCGCGCATCATCACCCCCTCCAGCACGGCTTGGCCGCCGACGGGGGCGTCGCGCGTAGCGGTCAGTGGTTCTGCCCGCACGTCGCCCCCGCCGTGGCTCATCTTCGTCAGACCCGCGGCGGTCAGCCGGTGGTGGTCCGAGCGCTGCGCCGCCCCTTGGCGACACGACGCTGGAACCGCTCCACTCGACCACCGGTGTCGACCAGCTTCTGGCGGCCGGTATAGAACGGATGGCACGCCGAGCAGATCTCCACGTGGATATCGCCCTGCGTCGAACGAGTGATGAACTCGTTGCCGCAGGTGCAGGTGACGTGCGCTTCCTGATAGTTAGGGTGGATCTCGGTCTTCATAGTCCCTCTCAGGATAGCGGCGCGCGGTGGGTGCGCGCCCCCGTCCGCGAAGAGGTCGAAGCCGCCGGGCACGTTACGGCGAGCACGTTGTTGGAGCGGTCGAAGTCATTGACCTGGCTCGCCGAGTCGGCGCTCACCGTCGGCGGGTTGGTGGCGTCGCAGAGCGGGCCCGTGAACGCCAGCGTGCGCATGTCGCCCGCACCGAGGAAGGTCACGGTATCCGTGGTCGGCGCCGAGGTGTCGCCGGGCGCGAACAGGACCTGGAAGGGGCCGGCTCCGGTCAACCCCTGGTTGGCGATGATCGCGGTGTAGAGGTTCTTCTTGGGGTGGCCGGCCACGGCGGCAACCGTGATGGAGCGGACCGTGAGGTCGGGGCGCAACTCGCGCTGGCGGCAGGTCTGGGTGAGCCGGGTCGCGGTGCCCAGCACGTTGCCGTGCGTGCCGGTCCACCGGAAGGTCACGCGGAACTGGTACGTGAAGGGGACGTCGAGGTTGTAGACGGACTTCTGCAGGTGCCACACGTCGCCGGGGAGCTGGCCCAGGGTGGGGTTGGTCGGGGCCCGCCACGTGCCGAGGTCGCCGTTGGTCACCTCCTGCACCGGTAGCCCCGGCGAGCGCTGCAACAGCTCGAAGCGGATCGCCATCTTGCGGGTCGCGGTCAGCGGCCGCATCGTGGCGGTGATCCCAACCGCCCGCGCGCCCGGGTCCAGGGTGCGCGCGCAGCTGAAGGCGGTGAGCTGTGAGCGCGGCGGCGCCGCCGCGGACACCGAGGCGGCCGTCAGCGCGACGACGGCCCCTGCGGCGACGGAGGCGGCAGCCAGATCGGTGGCGAGGCGGCGGACCTGCATACGTGCCTGCCTTAACCCCCGGTAGGCACGGAAGTTTCCGCTGGTGCGTTAGGTGATGGTGTAGAGCGGCCCGTCGCCGCCCTCCGGCGGGGTCAGCCGTCCGCCCTTGGCCGTGATCGCGCCGCACTGAACGCAGTTGGTGTAGTTGACGATCACGTCGACGTTTCCGGTGGCCGGCGCGTCATCGGGGATCTCGTACACGCCGGCCGGGCACATCCAGCGCCAGCCCTCCGCGATCTCGCGCGGGACGTTGCGGCGCACGCGGATGTGGTTGGGCGCGTCGTCGCGAGTGGCGTTGCCCGAGATGAACACCGAGCCCAGCTTGTCGAAGATGTACTTGCCGTCGGGCTTGGGATAGGCCTTCCGGGTGTCACCCACGAACAGCGGCTCGGCATCGTCGCGGTGCCAGGCCTGGCGCCCGGGCGGGACCTTGCCCTTGGACATGATCGCCGGACCGGCGAGCAGGCTGCCCTTGATGAACCCCTTCTGGAACGCCTGGCGGGCGTTGCGCACCTGGTAGAGCTCCTTGCCGATCGAGGAGTCCTCGACCGCCTCCTCATAGGTGTCCAGCGACTCGCCGGTCTGAAGGTGCTTGAAGATCGCCTCGGCGGCGAGCTTGCCCGATTTGATGCAGTGGTGGACGCCCTTGAGCGCCGCGGTGTCGACCATGCCGCCGGAGTCTCCGACGAGCACCGCGCCCGGCATCGAGAGCTTGGGCATCGACCAGTAGCCGCCCCCGGGCAGCGCCTTGGCGCCCCAGGCCACACGTTCGCCGCCCTCCAGGATGCCGCGCACCAGCGAGTGGGTCTTGAACGTCTGGAGCAGGTCGTGAGCTGACGTGGTGGCATCGCGGTAGTTGAGGTCGACGACGAACCCGATCGAGACCAGGTCGTCGCCCGTCTTCTCGTCCTTCATCGGATAGATCCACGTGCCGCCGAGCTGCCCATACTTGGGCGAGACCTTCATGGGCCACGGCTGACTGAAGGTGTGGATGACGCGGTCGAGCGGCTTCTTGACCTTCCACACCTCCTTGACGCCGAGCTCCCACACCTGGGGCTCGCGCCCGTCGCCGAGATCGAACTCCTTGATGGCGACGCCGGTGAGGTGGCCCCAGCTGCCCTCGCCCAGCACCGTGACCCGGGCCTTGATGTCCGTGCCGGGCTCGAAGTTGCCCAATGGCTCGCCGTCCTTGCCCCGGCCCTTGTCGCCGGAGCGGACGCCCACCACCGCCCCGTCCTCGACGATGAGCTGGGTCGCCGACGTCTCGGTGAGGATGTAGGCGCCGGCCTCCTCGGCCTGCTGGGCCTGGTACCGGGCCAGCGCGGCGACCGACACGATCTCGTTGCCGTGATTCTTGAAGTTCGGCACGAACGGGATCGGCACCGGCAGCTTGGTCTTGGCGCTCGGCAGGAGGTAGACCGACTCCTTGGTGACCTCGCCGAAGGCGAAGCGCTCTTTGCGCCAGTCCTCGCGGGTCATGTCGGGGAACAGCTCCTGCAGCGGCCCCGGGCGCATGACCGCGCCCGAGAGGTTGTGGCCGCCGCATGTCTTGGCCTTCTCGATGACCGCCACCGGCACCTCGCCGAGGCGCTCCATCAGCGCCTCGTCCTCGGCCAGCAGCTGGAGCAAACGGTTGGCGCACGCGAGCCCGGCGGTGCCGCCGCCCACGATGGCCACGCCGACGTCGATGCGCTCGTCCTCGGAGTCCAGCTCCCGCTTGACGAACTCCTTGAGGGAGTCCACCGGCGGCGGGAAATCGCTGGGCGCGTGCGCAGGATGGCCGTTGCTCCCCGCCATTCGATCAGCCTCCCTTCTTCGCCTTGATGGCCTCGGTGAGCTTGGGCATGATCTTGTTGAGATCGCCGACGATCCCGAGGTCTGAGAACTCGAAGATCGGCGCGTTGGCGTCCTTGTTGATGGCGACGATGTTCTCCGAGGACTGCATGCCCACCTTGTGCTGGATGGCGCCGGAGATGCCGGCCGCCAGGTACAGCTTCGGCGAGACGGTCTTGCCCGTCTGGCCGATCTGGGCGGCGTAGGGGTACCAGCCGGCGTCCACCACGGCACGCGTGGCGGCGACGGCGCTGTTGCCGCCAAACGCCTTGGCCAGCGCCTCGGCCAGCTCGAAGCCCTCGGCCTTGCCCAGCCCGCGGCCACCGGCCACGAGGACGTCGGCGCCCTCGATGTCGACGTCGGCGCCGCGCTGCTCGCCGCGCTTGACCATCTTGGCCTGGCTCGACCACGGGGAGAGCTCCACGTCGACGTCGATCACCTCGGCGCCGCCGGCGGAGTCCGATTCCTTGATCTCGAACGCGTTGATGCGGCCGATGATGATCCCGAGGTCGCCCTGGTAGTGCGACACCGAGATCTTGGAGTCCTGGAGGATCGGGCGCTCGGCCACGAGCTTGCCGTCCTCGGCGCGGACCGCGGTGACCTCCATGGTCACACCGGCCTGCTTGCGCGCGGCCAGGCCGGCGCCGATCTCGAAACCGAGCAGGCCGCCGCCGAACAGCGCGTAGTTGTGGCCCCCGTCGTCGATGACCTTGGCCATGACGTCGATGACCGGCTGGGCCAGGCCCTCGGGGCCCTTGCCGCGGTAGACCTTGGTCGCGCCGTACTGGCCGAGGGTCTTACAGAGCTCGTCGGTGAGGTCGTCGCCACCCACGACGACGGCGTGGCACTCGCCGCCGACCTCCTTGGCGCGGGCCGCGCCCTCGGAGACGGCGCCCAGCGAGTTCTTGTTGAACGCGCCCTCGTAATGCAGAACGTAGGTCAGGACATCGGCCATGTCTAAATCAGCTTCCTTTCGTCCAGCCAGGCGACGACCTTCTCGACGGTGTCGTCGGTGTCCTCGTCCTCGATGATCGTTCCGGCGGCCTTGGCGGGCGGGTCCTTGAACTCTCCGCACTGCACGCGTGAGCCCTCCCGGCCGACCAGTGACGCGTCGATGCCGACATCGCCGGCGGCGACGGTCTGCAGCGGCTTCTTCTTGGCGCCCATGATCGCCTTCAGCGACGGGTAGCGCGGCTCGTTGATGGCGTCACCCACGGAGATGACGGCCGGGAGGGTCACCTCGACGGTGTCGTAGCCGTACTCGGCCTGGCGCTCGCAGGTGAGGGCGGGTGCGGACTGATTATCGACGTCCATCTTGATCACCTGGGTGAGCGACGGCATCTTGAGGTGGTCGGCCACCACAGCGCCGATCGTGTAGCACTCGCCGTCGTCAGACTGCTGGCCCAGCAGGACCAGATCGGGGGCCTCGGACTCCAGCGCCTTGGCCAGCGCGTAGCCGGTGGCCGCGACGTCGGAGCCGGCCAGGGTGTCGTCGGAGAGGTGCAGCGAGCGGTCGGCGCCCAGCGACACCGCCTTCTGCAGCGCGCGCGTGGCGCTGGCGGGACCCATGGTCACCGCGACGATCTCGTCGACCTCGACCGCCCCGCCTTCGCGGATCTGCATGGCGGCCTCGATCGCGTGGGTGTCGTACGGGTTGAGATTGCGCTCACCCGACCTGTCCATCCGCCCCGTCGAGGGGTCGATTCGTTTCTCGACGGCGGCGTCCGGAACCTCTTTCACCAGGACGCAAATCTTCAAAGGTGGCCTCCTATCGAGTGTCCTGAGCGGGCATGTGCACCCGCGCACTCACGATGGTTCTCATGGGGAAAGGTGCTGCGACTATACCCAGTTGACTGACGAGTCAATCGGTCGGCCGGGGGGTGGGTTTGGCCCGCTCCCGACGGGTGGTACACGAATGTTCCCGCCACGCTTGGCCTCAGGCGCGGGGCGCCGGTCTCAGGCGCGGACGGCGCCGCGGATGAAGTCGATCGCCTGCTGGGCGGGGGCACCGGGCGTGAACACCTCGGCCACCCCCAGCGACTTCAGCTCATCGATGTCGTCAGACGGAATCGTCCCCCCGACGGTGACGACGACGTCGTCGATGCCCTGCTCGGCCAGCAGTTGCATGATCCGGGGCACGAGCGTCATATGGGCCCCGGACAGGATGGAGAGGCCGACGGCGTCGGCATCCTCTTGGATGACCGTCTCGACGATCTGCTCGGGCGTCTGGTGAAGGCCGGTGTAGATCACCTCCATCCCGGCGTCGCGCAGCGCGCGGGCGATGATCTTGGCGCCGCGGTCATGGCCGTCGAGCCCCGGCTTGGCGACCACGACGCGGATCTTCTTGTCTGAGCTTGACATCGCTGAAGCGGGCGGATTGTAGTCCCGCGGAGTCGACGCCCGCCGCGCGCCCGGGCCCCGAGGCCCGCGCAGGGCGGGGTGGGGCGGGGTGGGGCGGGTGGGGTGGGTGGGGTCCTACTTCACCGTGACGGTCATCTTCATTCTCGGGTGGATCGTGCAGACCAGCGCGTAGGTGCCCTTCTTGGTGAAGGTGTGGCTGTAGCTGCCGCGCACCTGCGTCTTGGAACTGAACGCCGACGGGCCGGTGTGGACGACGACGTTGTGCTTGAGCACGCCCACCCAGTTCCACGTCACCTTGGTCCCCCGCCCCACCGTGAGCGACTTGGGCCCGTAGAAGTTGTCGTCCACGCGGACCGTCTTGCCCGACGAGGCGAGCGCGGAGACGGCCCCGAGGCCGACGAGGACGGCGGTGAGCACGATGATGAGGTGAAGGCGACGTGTGAGCATGGCGCGGCAGTCTATGTACCCAGGCCGGTTCGCTGCGCCGATGCGGCGAGCCGCCTGACTTTGCGGGGCGGTCGCAGACGCCGCAGGGCAAATACCGTGCCGACCCCGCCCGCCCCGGCGGCCGCGCCCAGCGCCGCCGCCGTCTTGAGCCGGCGCCCCAGACGATCGAAGCGCAAAACATCCCAGCCCCGCTCGCGAGCGACCCTGGCCAGCGTCCCGTCGGGGTTGACCGCCACCGGGTGGCCGACCGCTTCGAGCATGGGCAGGTCTGACTCGGAGTCCGAGTAGGCGTAACAGGCCGCAAGGTCAAAGCCCTCGCGCGCGGCGAGCTCGCGGATCGCGGTCGCCTTGCCGCTGCGGTACACGAACAGCCCGGCGGGCCGCCCGGTGTAGACGCCGTCGCGCACCTCCGAGATGCCCGAGCCCACTGCGCCGTCCAGCGACATGACCGTGGCCAGGATCTCGGCGAGCTCCTGCGAGGCAGCGGTGACGATGTAGGCGGGGCGGCCGTGGTCCTGGTGCTCGTGGGCCAGCGCCAGCATCTGGGGGTAGATGCGGGGCAGGATCCCGGCCAGCACGTCGGTACCCAGACGCTCGAGGTCGACGACCCGCGTGCCCTCCAGCGACGCCGCGATCCGCTCACGCAAGGCCATCGAGTCGGCGTCGGTGGCGCCTCGCAGGCGGAACTGGACGTTGGCGACGGCATCGGCCAGCAGCTGCCGGCGGCCCATCAGGCCGGCGCGGTAGGCGGCGCGCCCGAACTGGAACGCCGACGACCCCTGCATAAGGGTCTTGTCGAGATCGAAGAACGCGGCACTGCGCGCGCCGTGGCGGGCAGCGCCCCCCGGGGGCTGGTCAGCCGCCATTGACCTCGACGATCACCGCGTCGCCCTGGCCACCGCCTGAGCAGATCGCGGCGCAGCCGAGGCCGCCGCCGCGCCGGCGCAGCTCGTAGACCAGGGTGCCGAGGATGCGGGCGCCCGACGCGCCGATGGGGTGGCCCAGGGCGACCGCGCCCCCGTTGACGTTGACCTTGTCCTCGTCGATCCCCAGCATGCGGATCGAGTTCAGCGTTACGGAGGCGAACGCCTCGTTGATCTCCCACAGGTCGATGTCTTCGGCGCTGAGGCCGGCCTTCTCCAACGCCTTCTGGGCCGCCTTGGCCGGGGTGCGGGCCAGGTAGGGGAAGTCGTCGGCGACCGCCGCCTGGGCGACGATCGTGGCCAGCGGCGTCTTGCCGTTGCCCTTGGCCCACTCATCGGAGGCGAGCACCAGCGCGCCGCCGCCGTCGTTGACGCCCGGCGAGTTGCCGGCCGTGTGGGTCCCGTCCTTGAGGAAGATCGGGGGCAGCTTGGACAGCGTCTCCAGGCTGGAGTCCCGGCGCGGGCCTTCGTCGATCTCCACCACCGTGTCGCCCTTGCGAGAAGAGATCGTCACGGGCACGATCTCCTCGGGCAGGCGGCCCTCATCGGTGG
Organism: Solirubrobacteraceae bacterium; assembly: GCA_036491155.1. GTDB lineage: Bacteria > Actinomycetota > Thermoleophilia > Solirubrobacterales > Solirubrobacteraceae > Palsa-465. The sequence goes on from DASXCN010000423.1 coordinate 8,169, forward strand.
CCTTGACGGCCAGCTCATGGGAGCGCAGCGCCCACCGGTCCATGTCGGCCCGGGTCATCTCGAGCTCGGCGGCGACCTCGGAGGCCTCCTGGGCCATGTGCTTGCCGCTGAACGGGTTGGTCAGCCCGTCGCTGATCATGGCGTCGATGGCCTTGCCGTCACCCATGCGGAAGCCGAAGCGGGCCTCCTTGAGCATGTAGGGCGCCTTGGACATCGACTCCATCCCGCCGCCGACGGCGATGTCGAGGTCGCCGGCGCGCACCGCGGCGTCGATCAGGCCCGCGGCGCGGATCCCCGATGCGCACACCTTGTTGATG
>DASXCN010000424.1:0-6717 GCA_036491155.1 Solirubrobacteraceae bacterium
GCGGTTGCGCTGCACCGCGGTGAGCAGGAAGCGGCGCTTGAGCTCTCCGCCGCGGTCAAAGTGCAGCATCGCCTTGGCGCGACGCCAGCCGTTGGGCGCCACCCGCGCGCCGGCCAGCGCCGCCCACACGTGTTGCTCGCCATAGTCGAGATGCTCGACGGCGATGCGCCACAGCTCCCGCTCGAAGACCTCGGCGCGCCGGTCCTGGTCGGGCGTGACCGGCAGCACGCGCCGCTCGACCCTCACGCGGCGGCCGCGTCCGCGCCGGACGGGACCGACGACGATCGCCCCGCCGCGGTAGACGTCGCGGTCCAGGAGCGAGTGCAGGGTGACGACGGGATCATCGTGCTTGGTGGCGGGGTGGACGAAGTCCACGACGATGCCGGCCTCCTTGCCGGGATGGCGGCGGGTCACGCGGCCCACCCGCTGCTGGTAGATGCGCTTGGAGGCGGTCGGGGCCAGGTGCATGCAGATGGTGGCGCGTGGACTGTTCCAGCCCTCGGCCAGCAGCTGCGCGTTGACGAGCACGTCCACCTTGCCGGACTCATAGTCGGCCAGGACTCGGGCCAGCTCGCGCTTGGGCGTCTCGCCCGACACAGCCTTGGCCTTGATGTCGATGTCACGGAACGCCTGCGCGACGTTGTAGGCGTGCTTGACGCCGGCGGCGTAGACGACGCCCGGCACCCCGTTGAAGCGCGTCTTGTACAGGTCGGCGATGGCGACGTTGAACGGCGTCTGGTCCAGCAGCTGAGCCAGCATCTCCTGGTCAAACTCGGTGTCGACCTCGCCGCGGCGCAGCGGGACCTTGGCGATGGTGCGCACGCCGGGGCCGGGCGGGATGCGGATGCAGCGCAGCGGGGAGATGACGCCCCGGCGCGCCGCCTGGGCCAGGTCGAAGCGGCTGGTCTGGGTGGGGAAGAGGTCGGTGACGTGGCGGGCGATGAGCGCGCCGGTGGCCGTCATGCCGACGAAGATGGGGCCTGACCAGGCGCGGATCGCCGCCGAGGTCTTCTCGCCCAGCGCGGTGTGCGCCTCGTCGCAGATGACGATCGCGTAGGCGTCGGAGATGCGCCCGGCGTTGCGGACGAACCACTGGTAGGTCTCGACGGTCACCGGACCGTTGGACGCGTCGTGGCCGTCGAGCAGCGCGCCGCTGATCCGGTCGCGGTAGCCGCGGTCGCGCAACTCGCCGTGGAACTGGTCAACGAGGTTGCGTCGGTGGGTGAGGATCAGAACGCCGCCGGTGCGAGAGGCCTCGACGAAGCCCAGCGCGGCGACGGTCTTGCCGGCGCCGGTGGCGTGCTCGAACCAGAAGCGCCTGGCGGCATTGGGGTCCTCGGGCTGCTCCGCGAGCTGCGCATCGGCCTCATCGACTTCGTCCTGCCAGTCCTGCGGTTCTTCGTCCTCGGGCTCCTCGTCCTCTGGCTCCTCGTCGTCCTCATCGTCCTCGTCGTCGTCGAGGTCCTCATCGAGGTCGGCGTTCTCCTCGTCGGAGTCCTCGTCTGTCGCCGCAGGGTCCTCCTTGGCGAGGGCGTCGATCATGGCGTCCGGGCCACGGGCCTCGATGTCCTCGGGGACCACGCCGTTGGAGCCGGAGCCGTTGGCGGGCTGGCTCTCGGCCAACAGCGCGGTGAGCGTGCCCGACAGCGCGTCGACCTGGTGGGCGGAGAGCACGGTGCCGTCGACGAGCCGGGGCTCCTCCTCGGAGAGCACCCGCTCCAGGCCCAGCAGCAGCGAGAACTGTCGCCGCCAGGCGACCGACGGCGTCTTGTTGCCCGCCTCGACCTCGGCGACGGCCGCGTCCAGGGCGCGTCGACGGGCGGACCCTGGGGCCAGGGCCTCCTCTAGAGATTCGCCGTCATATACGAAGCGCTCGTGCGTCAGCAGCTCGGCGCGCGCGATCGCGTCAGGACTAGGAAAGGGGGTGGTCATCACCCATCAGTGGTTGAAGCGTTGCGTCAGGATGAGCGAGCCGCGGCTTGAAGTCGTGGCGGCTCAGCCAGTCTCAGAACGAGGCCGAGCACAGCGAAAGTTCCTCAGAAGCGTCCCCCCGGCCTCGTGTCCGAAGGATAACGGTTATTTAAGCAGATCTAACGGACTGGGCCCAATGGCAGGCCCCGAGGGCGTTCACGGCGACGGCGAGTGGGTCGTGTGGCAACCTTGTCAGCTGTGAGCCCGCGCAAGAGATTGGCAGCTCTGGCGGTGCTGTTGGTGGCACTGGTGGTGGTGGCCGTGGTGGCGGCGCGGCCCAAGTCCAGCACCCCTCATAGCGCGAACCTGTCCAAGTCCACGGTCAGCTCCGCGCTGTCGGGCTCGCCCCCGGCGCTGGCGTCGCTGCATACGCAGAGCAACCAACTGCTGCCGGGGGGCACCGCGGCGTTCCGGGCCCGCCTCAAGAAGTTGCGCGGCCACCCCGTCGTCGTCAACGAGTGGGCCTCGTGGTGCGAGCCGTGCCAGAGCGAGTTTCCGGTCTTCCAGCGCGTCTCGGTCGGCTTCGGGCGCCGGGTGGCCTTCATCGGGCTGGACTCCCGTGACAGCAACGGGGCCGCCGGCGCCTTCCTGCGCCGCTTCCCCGTCAGCTATCCGAGCTACGCGGACCCCTCCCAGAGCATCGCGCGCGGCCTGCAGGCGGTCGGCGGCATCCCGCAGACGGTCTACATCAACCGCAAGGGCACCCAGGTCTTCGATCACGCGGGACCCTACGAGACCACCGCCTCCCTCGAGAACGACATCAAGCGTTACGCATTGCAATGACCGAGGTGCTGACCTACGAGGTGCGCCGCGTGCGTGGCGACGCCGAGATGGCGGCGGCCCTCAGCCTGCGCCACGAGGTCTTCTGCGTCGAGCAGGGCGTCCCGGTCTACGAGGAGCTCGACGGCCGCGACGGCGAGGGGGTCCACCTTGTCGCCGTCTCCGACGGCACCCTGCTGGCCACCTGCCGGCTGCTGTTCGTCGGGCCCACGGTGCAGTTCAGCCGCCTGGCCGTGCGCACATCGGCACGGCGCCAGGGCATCGCCTCGGCGCTGCTGGCCCTCGCTGACGAGGAGACCCGCGCCGGCGGGGCACGCCGGCTCGTCCTGCACGCCCAGACCTACGCTCGCGCCCTGTACGAGGCCGCGGGCTACGAGCCGCGCGGGCGCATCTTCATGGAGGCCGGGATCGAGCACATCGCTATGGAGAAGTACCTCTCCTGAGCGAGATCCGCATCGACCCGCTGACCGGCCAGCGCGTCGTGCTGGCCGAGGCGCGGGCCCGCCGCCCCGGAAGCGGCGTGGAGCGCGACGGTGAGCAGGCGGCCGACGGCGGCCAGGACCCCTTCGCCGAGGGCAACGAGGCGTGTACCCCGCCCGAGCTCTACGCGATCCGCCCCGACGGCAGCGCCCCCGACACCCCCGGCTGGCGTGTGCGCGTCGTGCCCAACCGCTATCCCGCGCTGGCGTCCGACGCCGACGACCCGCCGGCGTCGGAGAACCCCGACCTGTTCTGGAGTGGCGCCGCCCGCGGCGCCCACGAGGTGATCGTCAACGCGCCCGAGCCGGTGAGCTCGCTGGCGGACCTCGAACCCGGCCAGGTCGCGCTGGCCGTCGACGTGTGGCGCGAGAGGATGCGCGCCCACCCGGAGGCGGCCTGCCTGCACCTGATGGTCAACGAGGGGCCCGGTGCGGGCGCCTCGGTCGCTCACACCCACGCGCAGCTGTTCGCTCTGGAGTTCGTGCCGGCGGCGATCGCCCGCGAGCGAGAGCGCTTCGGGGCCTACGCGACGCGGACGATGGGCGGGAACCTGCTCGGCGACCTGCTCCAGCAGGAGGTGCGCCGGCGTGAGCGGGTCGTCGCGGTCGACTCCGAGGCGGTGCTGTTGGCGGCGTGGGCAGGGCGGGTGCCCTACCAGCTGATGATCATCCCGCGGCGTCCACGCATGCGCTTCCAGGAGGACGGCCCCACAGCGGCGGCCCTGCTGCACGAGGCGCTGATGCGGCTGCGGCGGCGCCTGGGCGACGAGACGGCGGTCAACCTGTGGGTGCGCACCGCCCCTCGGGGCGCCGAGCACTTCTGCTGGCGCATCGACATCGTCCCGCGGCTCACGCACCTGGCGGGCTTCGAGCTCGGTACCGGAGTGGGCCTGAACGTCGTTTCTCCCGAACGGGCCGCGGCCGAGCTGCGCGACCACCAATGAGGGCCCTGGTCCAGCGCGTCAGCCGCGCCTCGGTCGACGTCGACGGCGAACGGGTGGCCGAGATCAGGTCGGGGCTGCTGGTTCTGCTGGGCGTGACCCATGAGGACACCGAGGCCCAGGCGCAATGGCTGGCCGACAAGGTGCGCGCCCTGCGCGTCTTCCCCGACGCCGACGGACGCATGAACGAGCCGCTGGGTGAGCGCGAGATCCTCTGCGTCAGCCAGTTCACGCTCTACGGCGATGCCCGAAAGGGCAACCGCCCGAGCTACGTTGCCGCGGCGCCGCCGGAGCTGGCCCAGCCCCTGTACGAGCGTTTCTGCGAGCTCACGGGCGCGCGCCGCGGCGTGTTCGGCGCGCACATGGAGGTGGCGCTGGTCAATGACGGGCCCGTGACGCTGCTGCTCCAGACGCGCTGACGGAGATCACGTGGGCGCCAGCCCGGCGCGGGCAAACAGCTCGCCGTCGTTGGTGATCACCGCGCTGACGCCGAGCGCATGGAGTGCGCGCAGGCGCTCGGCGTCGTCCACCGTCCATACGTAGAGGTCGCCGCCGGCATCGCGCACGGCCCCCACCAACGCCGGCGTCACCACGCCCCAATGGGCCATGATCGCGTCGGCCAGCCCGCTGCTCAACGCGCGCGCTGCTCGGCGGGGCATCACGCGGCGCAGGTAGGCCAGCATGGCGTAGGCGACGGGTCGCGTCAGGGGATGTGACAGGTAGTCGCGCCGTGCCCTGGGGACCGACAGGCCCAGCCGCAGCTCGGGCGCCTGGGCCCGCAGGACTTGCAGGCTGGAGGGCTCCATGGTGGAGACCAGGGTGCGGTCCACCAGCCCCAGCGACCTGAGGGTGGCGAGCGCCGCGTGCTCGTAGCCGGTGCCCTTGAGGTCGACGTCCAGCTCGACGCTCTCGGGGAGCGCCCCGCGCAGGGCGATCAGGGCGTCGGCGAAGCGGACCGGCCGCGGATGGTCGAGGTCCTCGGCGGAGTGGGCGACGACGAGCTCGTCGCCGCTGGCCAGAACGTCGAGCTCCACCATGTCCCAGGTCGCGCCCGCCAGGCGCTCCGCGAGCTCGCTCAGGTCCGCGCCGGCCTTGATGATGCTGTGGCCGACGCGACGGCAGCGTGGTTCGCTCAACGGTGTGGGGGAGTGATGACCAGACACGGCCGGTGAGGGGAGGTGACCCAAAAATAAGCCCGGATAGGGTGCTTATTTTGCGGCACGGAGCGGGGGCGGGGCCGTCGACGCGGCCGAGCCGCGTTCGGGGGGGCCGCCGCCACGGCCCTCAGGCCCGTGCGACGCGCGGCAGGCGCCCGTTGCGGATGGTGATCCGGGCGCGCTCGCGCTTGAAGCCGTGGGCGGTGAAGGTGATGGTGAGGACGTCGCCGGCGTGGTAACGGTGGCCGCTGAGCCGCTTGAGCACGCGGTGCACGCCCTTGGCTCCGGCGGCGCTCAGCTTCGCCGGCCGCCCGCAGCCGTGGCCCTTACAAGCCACCGTGAGGTGGGTCTTGCGGGGGAAGTGACCGATCTTCATGCCGCGCAGCGTCGTGGTGCCAAAGCGCCACGTCCACTTCATCAGCAGCTTGATCTTCAGCGCGTGCCGAGCCCTCGGCGTGGGAATCGGGGTGGGCTGCGGGGTGGGCTGGACCGGCGGTGGCGGGGGTGCGGCGATCGTCTGCTTGATCTGGCCGTTGCCGTACACCACGTAGCGAGAGCCTGTCCCCGGATAGGCGGTCCACGGCGACCCGCCGTGCTCGAACCCGCCGTTGGCGGCCAGCGACTGCTCGGCGCTGACGTCGTCGATATCGACCGTGGGGGCGCCGACGGTCGGGTAGAACTGGATGCGCAGGTTGCTGTGGGAGGTCGCCGACTCGACGCAGGCCTGCAACTGGGACCAGTTGGCCCCGTTGCTCAGCCCGGCGTAGTCCTCCGAGCCGCTCACCGAGGGCGCGCCTCCCGTGAGCCACAGGGTGAACTTGCCCGATGCGCCGGTGTTGGGAGCCTCGGTGCGCACCTCGGCCGAGCCGCAGACCGTCTCACCCGGCGAGGTGTTGAGCGGGATGTCCTCGTAGATCCCACCGCCGCCTGTCGACGTGTTGGTGGCGGCGAAGTGCGAGCCGGCAAAGGCGGACGGAGCGCCCGGGGAGTTGCCGTAGACGGTGTAGTTGGATCTCGTCTGCGGGTAGATCTTCCACGGCGCGCCGTTGCCGTCGTCGAAGCTGCCGTTGGCGGCCAGGGACTCCTCCACGTTGACATCGTCGATCTCGGTCGTTGGCGCCCCCGGCGTGGGGTAGAACTGGATCCGCAGGGTGGTGTGCTCGCCGCTCGCCTCCACGCAGGTCTGCGCCTCGGTCCAGTCGAGGTCGCCCAGGCCGCCGTACGCCGTGCCTCCGGCGTTGCTGGCCGATGTGCCGGTGAGCCACAGCGTGAACTTGCCCGAGGCGCCGGTGGCGGGCGTCTGCGTGCGCAGCCACGCCGAGGCGCACACGGTCTGGCCGGCGCTGGTGGTGAGCGGGACGTCCTCGTAGATCCCGCCGCCGCTCGAGG
>DASXCN010000425.1:0-2881 GCA_036491155.1 Solirubrobacteraceae bacterium
TTGCGCCAGATCCCGCCCTTCTCACCGGTGGTGCTGTGCGAGGTCTCACCCGGGGCCGCCTGCCACGCGCGGACGCCGTTCTCTCCGCGGCGCACCTCCATGATCCAGGGCTTCTCCGCCGAGTAGCTGACCACCCAGTAGAAGCCGTTGCCGCCCATCGACATGACGTGGCCGCCCGTGACGACGTAGTGCTCGTACGCGTTGAGCATCTGCTCGGAGGCGTACTCGGGATGCGAGCCGGTGATCACCGCACGGTAGGGACGGAGCGCCGCGACTCCTTCCCGGTGCAGGTCCTCGTCGGTGAGCACGTCGTAGGGCGTCCCGCGCGACTCGAGCCAGTCGACGAGGTACAGGTCAGACGGGAACTGCCACGTGCCCAGGAAGCTGAACCGGTGGCGGGGGCGCATGTTGACGATCGGTCGCCGACGGGAGCTGAAGGCCACGCCGCTGCCGTCGCGGTGCAGTTCGTACATCGAGAGGCCCAACTCCGGGTGCTCCATCAGCAGCAGATCCAGCGGCTGAAGCGCGGGCGTGTGCCCGACGATCGCCTGGCCGTTCGGCGCCGCCGTGGCCAGGTGCTCGTTGGCGTAGGCCATGTAGCTGGCGGTCGGCAGGACAAGCGCCACGGGGCTCTCCCGCCCCTGCGTGGCGCGCACGAAGAACGGCGTGTGGTCCTCGAATCCGTCCACGCGCAGGCGCAGCGCATACACCCCTGACGCGAGCTCATCAGGCACACGCAGCGCGCACGTCGCCTCCCACCCGACGTCATCGATGTCGTCGTCGTGGAGGTGGACGGCGCCGTAGAGCTCAGGGGCGTGGCGCCACTCGTAGCAGGACCCGTCCCAGTTGTGGGCGGTCACGGCCCGCGTCGGGTGGTTGACGAGGCGGCCGTCGGGCATGCCGCGAACGGCCGAGGAGACGACGCTCGTGTCGATGTGGCGCGTCAGGTCCCACCAGACGCGCAGGCGATCGGCGACCGCGGGCTGCGCTCCGCTGCCCGCCAGGGCCGCGATCTGCCCATTGCCGAGTGCGCCGGCGTAGACGCAGGGGAGGGCGAGCTTGCCGTTATAGGCGCCGCGCACGATCCGCCCATCGGAGGCATCGAGCGCTCCGAGCAGCAGGTCGACGTCGGGCACCGTCGGCGCGTCGCCCGTGCTGACCTCCGCGGTCCCGGGGGTGACCTGGGTCACCGGGCCAAACCGCGAGTTGTAGGAGTTCATCACCGGCACGGCACGGATGCCCAGCGCGCGTCGCGCGGGATCCCATGAACCGCAGACGAGGTACCAGACGCCGTCCAGGAGCGACTCGGAGAGGGCCACGCGTGCACTGGTGGTCCAGAACGCGGGACGGAGCCCAGCCTCGAGGACCAGCGCCATGCCGGTGTCCGTCGCGGCGTCCCACGCGGAGAACAGCGGCTGCACCCCGGTATCGGCGCGGGGCTGAACCATCGCGCACAGGCTGACGCCGGTCTCCGCCGCGCCGGCGAGGATTGAGCCCGCGCCCGCGATGCGCGCGTAGGAGCCGTGGTGCGTGGGCTGGTCGCGCAGCGGGTGGGTGCCGTCCACCGTCGAGGGCACCTCGACCTCGCGAAAGCCCGGACCGCCCGCCTGGGTGTCGCCGTGGATCAGCCTCACCAACTGGGCATCGACCGTCTCGGCGCCGGCGCCGCTGACATGGAACCGCACGGTCTCTCCGGGCCGGACGCTCAGTTCGTCCGGGTAGCCCAGGGCCCAGGCGTCAAAGCGCGTCATCAGTCGTCGAGCCGCAGGCCGAAGACATCCGCGAGACGGTGCCGGAACACGGCGTCCATCGCCTCGCCCTCGGTGGCGAAGGGCCCGGAGATCCGGTCGGCCCGCACCGCCGGAAAGCCCACGAGCCGCGAGACGAACCAGTGATCCTGGCCGTCGTGCTCGCTGATGAGCTTGCCGTCGATGGGCAGTGCCCCGAAGTAGTTGAGAAGCCGCTGGAGTGGCTCGCTGTGCTGCCCCAGAGGAGCGCGCCGGTGCTCGGCGATGAGCTCGGGGGTGATCAGCGGGCGCAGCGAGGCGCGCATCTTTGCGTGGAACGTCTCGCCGACGACGGCGTCCAGCGCTTCCTGCGAATCGACAGGCATCCTTCTCCGATCCCTCCGGCGACGCCCCGGCCGTCCTCGCTCCGGGCGCATAGAGTATACAATCGCCGCCCGGGGGAGCCGGGATCTACAGAGGGGATAGCGATGTCGACAATTGCCGCCACCACCACGGCCGAGCAGCTCATCGAGCGTGACCGGCAGCTTCTCATCCATCCCTACCTTCCCGGCGCGACCGAGGAGCGAGTGGTCATGACCGAGGGTGCGGGCTGCCGGCTCAAGGACGTCGAGGGCCGGGAGTACCTCGACGCCACCGGCGGACTGTGGTTGGCCCAGATCGGTCACGGCCGCGCGGAGATCGCCGAGGTGGCGGCCGAGCAGATGCGACGCCTCGAGTACTTCACCAGCTTCTGGGAGTTCTCCAACGACCGCGCCATCGAGCTCGCTGGCCGCCTGGTCGACCTCGCCCCTGACTCGCTGACCCGCGTGTACTTCACCAGTGGCGGCTCGGAGTCCAACGAGGCCGCGCTGCGCATGGCGCGCTACTTCCACAGCCGCCGCGGACATGAGGGCCGTGACTGGATCCTCGCGCGGCGCAGCGCCTACCACGGGATCGGGTACGGATCGGGCTCGGCCAGCGGGCTGCCCATCTACCACGACGGGTTCGGGCCGATGCTGCCTCACGTCCGGCATCTCACTCCGCCCTGGCCCTACCGAAGCGAGCTGTTCGACGGCCGCGGCGTGACCGACTTCTGCCTCGACGAGCTGGAACGCACCATCTCAGAGCTCGGCGGCGACCGGATCGCGGCCATG
>DASXCN010000426.1:0-16075 GCA_036491155.1 Solirubrobacteraceae bacterium
ATCCTCGATGGCCAGCATCAGGTCACCGATGACCGCGCCGTCGAGCTCGATGACCAGGGTCGTGGCCAACCGGTCGGGATCCTCAAACCTCCTCCGGTACTCCTCCCAGCCTGACGAGCAGCTGGTTATCCACCGCGCGACTGACGCGAGCTGACGAAACTGCCAGGTGGCCTCGACATCGGCCGGCACTGCTGGCCGGATGGTCAGACGGACGCTCCGGACCGGCCACTCGAGATCTTTGAGACAGAGAGTCATGCCCCACATGATGCGCCCGAGCCATCCGCTCGGCCACACGCAACACAGCGTTCCACGACGCGTGCACAACGCCCGAGCGTAGCCGCGACCGGATCGGTCTACTCTCTGCTTGTGAAGCGAGTCCTCCTCGTGTGGGAGCCCGGACGGGCCGGGGCGACCGCACTCAGTCTCGCCTCGCGGATCGGCGACGCGGAGAACGCGGCGGTCAGCGTCATCGGCGTCGTCCCACACGCGACGTCGGGGTCGCGCTGCGGCAACTCCGCGTTGGACTACAACGCCATGATCATCGACGTAGTCGCCGCTGACGTGGCCCAGGCGTGCGAGCAGCTCCGGGCGGCCGGCGTGGACGCGTCGAGTGAGGTCCTGATCGACACCGCTGGAGACGAGCTCGCTACGTTTGCCGCGGCCGGTGATTTCGACCTGGTTCTCCTGCCGGCGCGACGGCGCCTACTGCGCGCGGCGGATCACCCGGTCGCAAAGCGGCTCCGCGATGTGGTCAGCGGTGACGTGCGCGTCGTCGCATCCGCCTCGCCGGCGGAGCGGCTCGGTGGCGGTAGCCCATGAGCCCCGTTCGCCTCTACTACATGCCGCGCACGCGCTCGAGCCGGGTGCTGTGGATGCTGGAGGAGATCGGGGAGCCGTACGAACTGACCCAGATCGCCGGCGCTGACCGGCGCTCGGACGCTCATCGCGCGCGCCATCCGCTGGGGCGGGTGCCCGCGCTCGAGCTCGAGGACGGCACGGTGATCTTCGAGTCGGCGGCGATCGTGTTGGCGCTGGCCGACCTGCACCCGGATGCGGCGCTGAGCGCGCCGCTCGGGTCCTCGGAGCGCGCCCTGGTCTATCAGTGGGTCCTGTTCGCCGTGACCGAGCTCGAGGGCCCGCTGTTTCGCTGGCTCCGCGAGCTCGCCGAAGGCGTCACCGAGTCGGCCTCGCGCCAGCGCTTCGCCGACGCCGGCGCCGCGCTGGAGGCGGCGCTCGAGGGGCGCGACTGGGTGCTGGGCCAGCGTTTCACCGTGGCCGACGTGCTCTTGGCCAGCATCCTCGACGGCGCGCATGCGCGCGACCTACTCGAGCCGTGGCCCGGGCTGCGCGCGTATGTCCAGCGCGGCAAGGCCCGGCCCGCCTACGCACGCGCCGACGCGATCTCCGATCGCCCGCGCAGCTGAGCGCGCCCGTCGGCGTCGGACTGCCCCCGCCGGCGTCAGCGCGTGATGGCCGAGGCGACCGGCAGCGCGCCGACCTTGATCGGTCGCGACGAGGTGTGCGCGCGGGTGTTCAGCAGGCGGACCGTGCCGTCGTAGGTGCCGAGCACGACGGCCGTCGCACCCCCGGGCGCGAGCGTGATCGAGGTCGGGTATGAGTAGGTGCCGACCGAGATGGCCCGGCCGGCGCGTCCCGTGGCGGTATCGATCGGTGTGACTGTGCCGGTGATGGTGCTCACGACGAACGCCGTCCGCCCCCTCACCGCCACCGCGGTCGGTGAGCTGCCCACCGGCACCGGCGTCCCCGCCCGGCCACGTACCGTGTCGATGGGCGTGACGCGGTTGCCCGCGCCGTCGACGACCTCGGCGGTGGCTCCGTCGGGCGTGAGGGCCAGCGCGTTGGGCGCCTGGCCGGCGGGGATCGCGGCGCCCGCCGTGTTGGTGGCGATGTCGATCGGCGTCACCGTGTTGGCGCCGTAGCTGGCGACGTAGAGCGTTCGCCCCGCAAGGTCGACGGCCGCCGCCGACGGGAAGCTGCCGACCACGATCGGCGCCAGTGCGCGGTTGGTGGCGGTGTCGATCGGGGTCACGGCGCCACCGCCCCAATCCAGGACGTACACGGTGCGGCCGTCAGGGGTCATGGCCAGCGTGCGTGGCTGGGCGCCGACCGGGATCGCGGCGCCCGGGGCACCAGTGCTCAGGCTGATCGGCGTGACGGTGTTCGAGTCGCTGTTGGCGACGTACGCGGTGGCGCCGTCGGGCGTGACGGCGATCGCCCGCGGGTCGCGACCCACCCTGATCGGCGCCCCCGCACCGCGCGTCGCGGTGTCGATCGGCGTGACCGTGCCCGAGCCGGCGTTGACCACGAGCGCGGTCCGGTCATCGGGGGTCAGCGCGATCGCCTGCGGGTCACGGCCGACGCGAATCGGCGTGCCCGCCCGGTGCGTGGCCAGGGCGACCGGGGTGACGGATCCGCCCTTGGCGCTGACGACGAAGGCGGTCTGGCGATGGCGCGCCGCGTGACCGATGCGAGCTGTCCCCGGCCGGGCGCGCGATGCGCGGCCGAAGATGTCGTTGACCGGCTGGGCGTAGAGGTCATTGGCGGTGAGGTGGCCCAGGCCGAGCGCGCCCTCGATCGTGCGCAGCAGGTTGTAGTGCGTGTAGCGCACCGGCGAGGTGAAGCCGCGCCTGACCCCGGCTGAGCCCAGGATCAGCGTGGGCACCCACTGGGCCGGGTGCTCATGGTCGTAGTTGTCCTCGTCCCAGGTGATGATCGCCAGCGAGCGCTGGGTGCGCCACGCCGGTGAGCGCATGATCTGTCCCAGCTGGGCGCGCAGGAAGCGATCGCCGGCGCGGATGCCGCACCCCTCCATGTCGTCGCAGTCGTTGGCGCCAACCCACACGAAATTCGGCGTCGTGCCGGCGCTGGCCAGGTCGGGCGCCATCGACTCCAGCGGCAGCACGTGGGAGGCGCAGTACGCCGGCCGCTGGCGGATGTCGGAGAAGTACAGGAACGGCAGATCGTCGTCCCAGTAGTAGCCGTGCACGGTGTCGTCGCACGGGCCGGCGGCGCTCTCGTTGTAGGCCCTCCAGGTCTCGTGGGCGGCGTTGACGAGGTCGCCGATGTTGCGCGCATGGATCGTGTACTGCGAGTCGTACTCGAGCGGATCGTCGAGCGGCACCCCGAACGCGCCCCCGCCGGCCAGCGCGAGGTAGTTGGCGTCGGAGGGGTGCTCCTCGGCGAAGAAGTCCCCCAGCTCACTCCCCCGGGCCAGCAGGCTGTTGTAGAAGGGCGCCTGGCGGCGGTTGCCGACGATCGCGTGGACGGCCTGGTTTTCGAAGTAGAACAGGAACACGTGGTCATAGCGGGGGACGCGTTGGGCCGGCGGGCGCACCGGCGCCGGGCGCCGATGGCGGCTGAGGACGACGAAGCCGAGGTTGTCGGCGACGGCGCGGTCATAGCCGACCAGCGGGGCGTTGGGACCGTCGAAGTTGGTGAGCGTCGTCGCCAGCGTGAGGGTCACGCGGGCGCGCGTGGCCCCGGCCGGCAACCGGCCCGCGAGCGACCGGGCCGCCAGCGCCGTCGCGGCGGACCGCTCAGCACCGCCCACCGGCCCGAGGGTGCGCTGACCGAGCACCCGGCCCCGCGCCGACAGGAACGTCACCGACACGGCGGCCCGGCTGGTTGTGGTGCCGCCCAGGTCGGCCGACAGCGCGTAGCCGGTGCCGGCCGGCAGCCGCCGGCCGTTGGGGCGACCCAGCGCGACCATCTGCACCAGGCGCGCGGTCCCCCCCGCGCCGCCGGTGAACAGCTGCCCTGACCGTCCCCGCGGGAACCCGCGGTCGCCGTAACGCACCACCGTGGGCAGGCCGGCGGTGATCCTCCACCCGGGGATGGTGACGGCGTCCCAGCCGTGCACCGACACGGCGCCGGACTCCGCGCCGCCGTTGCGCAGCAGGTTTGCCGCCGTGGCCGCGCCCGCCGGGCCGGCGAGCAGCGCGACCGCCGACACGGTGGCGGCGAGGCCGGATCGGATGAGGTGGGAGACGCTCACGGCTGACGCTCGATGACCCCGACACCGTATCCGCGACGGCCACTCCCGTGTGTTGGATTCTGGGGACCGCCGCCGCTAACCTGCTCCACTGGTGAACACGGTTGTTCTGCGCGCCGGGGCCGGCGTGCGCCTTACGGTGATAGCCGCGCTCGCGACGATCGTGGTCGCGTGGCTGGCGGCTGTGCCGCTGGCCAGGGCCACAACCGGCTCGCTGGAATCGATCGAGCGCGACCCCAACTTCAGTTGGAGCGCGCTCAACATCACGGCCGGCGGCGCCGGATTCGTATCGGTGGCCGACGATCCGGTGCCATGGACAGACGCCGCCACCGGACAGCTGTGCGTGGCCGGCACCGCGTCAACCCCGGCCGGGCACGTCATCACGTGGTGTCGCGACACCGCCGACACGTGGCACCAGTGGGACATGACCGCCCTCTGGGGCGGCCCCGCGGCGGTGGGCGACATCCGCGAGGACGGCTTCTCGGGTCAGAGCGTGCTCTTCTACCGCGACGCCAGCGGTGAGATGTGGTCGCTGAGCCGCAACGCCGGCGGCAGCTGGACCCCGGTGAACCTCACGGCGACGTACGGCTTCGCATCGCTGGGCAGCGACCCATGGCCGCTCACCGACCTGGCGACGGGCCAGCTGTGTGCCACGGCGTCCAGCGGGGCCGGCGCCCATGTCACCGAGTGGTGTCACCAGAGCAACAACGCGTGGCTTCAGTTCGACCTCACCGCCTCGTTCGGCGGCCCGGCCGCAGTCGGCACCGTGGTGCCGGGCTTTGATCCCGCGCTCAACCAGAACAACGTGTTCTTCCGCGACGCCAGCGGCGAGCTGTGGTCGCTCACCCGCCAGTCGGGCGGTAACTGGGTGCCGCTGAACATCACGGCCGGCTCTCCCGGCCTCGCCCCCATCGCCTCTGACCCGATCCCGGTGATCGACCCGCCCACCGGGCAGCTCTGCGTGGGGGCCGCGCTGGCCAGCCCGGCGGGCCACGTGGCCGAGTTCTGTCGCCAGAGCGACGGAACGTGGCTGCAGTTCGATCTCACCGCGCTCTACGGGGGCCCGACGGCGGCGGGCAACGTCGAGCCATTCGTCGACCCTCAGCTTGACCAGACCGTCTTCTACTTCCGCGACGGCAGCGGCGACCTGTGGTCGCTGGCGCGCGGCGCCGACGGCCACTGGACTCCGAACCAGGTCGTCGCCTCCGCGGCGACGCCCCTTCTCGTCAGCGATCCCGAGCCGCTGGTGGACCCCCAGACCAAGGCTCCGGTCATCATGGTCGGCGGCGTCGCGCCGCCCGTCATCCCGGCTCCGCCGGTGACCGTCACCACGCCCGTGCCCACCGCTCCCGGCGCGGTCCACGCGCGGTTTGTCATCAAGTGGCGGTGGGACGGGCACGGCACCGTGCTGCGTTCCATCCATGTCCGCGGCCTGCCCCCACATCCGCGCCTCTCGGTCAGCTGCCACGGTGCGGACTGCCCGCGGATCCGCGCGGCCGCCCGCGGGCGCGGGCGCATCGGCACGTTGCTCAAGAGGCTCGCGGGGCGGCGCTTTGCCCCCGGCGATGTGATGCTGATCACCGTCAGCGCGCGCGGGCTCAGGCGTGAGCGCATCCAGGTGCGCATCCGCCGTCAGCGCGTGCCGTTGGCGGGACTGCTCAAAGGCTGACCGGAGCGTTCAGGCGCGCGCGGTGAAGGTGCACGGCATCCGCTTGATGCCGTGAATGAACCCGCTACGCAGCAGTTCGGGCTCCCCGGCCTCGATGTCGGGGATGACGCGCAGCATCTCAGCGAAGATCGCGTGCAGCTGCAAGCGTGCCAGGGCGGCGCCCATGCAGTAGTGCGGGCCCCCGCCCCCGAAGCCGAGGTGCCGGTTGGGGTTGCGGGTGACGTCGAGCTCCCACGGGCGGTCAAACGCACTGTCGTCGCGATTGCCCGAGTGATAGAAGAGGACCACCTTCTCCCCCGCCGGGAGCCTCTGGCCGTGGAGCTCAACCTCGCGCGTCGTGGTGCGGCGGAAGGTCAGCACCGGCGTGGCCCAGCGCACGAACTCCTCGACGCCGTCGGGCAACCGCGCGTCGAGGTCCTCGGTCAGGGTCCGGCGCTGGTCAGGGTTGACCGTCAGTGCGCGCATAGCGTGCGAGGTGGTGTGCCGGGTCGTGTCGTTGCCCGCGACCGAGAGGAGCACGAGGAAGGCCGCGATCTCGGGATGGGTGAGGCGGTCTCCGTCGACCTCGGCCTGGACCAGCGCGGTCATGAGATCGTCGCCGGGGTGCTGCTCACGGTGCTTGGCCAGTTCGGTGGCGAACTCGGTGAGCGTCCACAAGGCGGTGCCCAGGACCTCGATCGGCTGGCGGTCCCCGAAGCAGTCGGGGTCAGCAGCCATGATCAGCGTGTCGGCGGCCTCCATCACGCGGTCGCGGTCGGCCTCCGGCACCCCGAGCATGTCCGAGATCGTCTGCAGCGGCAGTCGCTTGGCGATCAGGTCCACGAAGTCCCCGCCGCCGGTGGGCGCCGCCTCGGCGATGATCCGCTTAGCGTTGACGCGGATGCCGTCCTCGATGCGCTTGATCTGGCGCGGGGTGAACGCCGCCGAGACGAGCCCGCGCAGCTTGGTGTGGCGCGGCGCGTCCATCGCCAAAAACGACTGCGACGCCTCCAGCATCTCCGGTGGCGCGTCCGCGAACTGCACGCCGTCGCTCGAGCAGAAGGTGGCCGGGTCGCGCGAGATCCGGCGGATGTCCTCGTAGCGCACGATCGCCCAGTAGTGCAGCCGGCCCTGCTGGGGCAGGCCGAGGATGTCCTCCGGTGGCTCGTGGCGGGAGATCGGCTCCGCGCGGCGCAGGTGCGCGAAGTATTCGTCGCGGGCCTCCGCCGGCCGGCCCCAGAACTCCAGCGAGCCCAGGTCCACGTCGGCGAACTCGGTGGCGGGCGCGGCGGACATGGCGCGACTCTATCTCGCGCGCCCGCGCGAGCGACGCGCGCCCGCGCGAGCGACGCCCGCCCGCTCTCGCGCACCCGCCCGCTCTCGCGCACCCGCCCGCTCTCGCGCACCCGCCCGCGGGGCGCCCGCCCGCAGAAACACGCCGGCCGGCCCCACACGACGGTGGGACCGGCCGGGTGGCTTAGGAGGAGTGGTGGTTAGTGACGGTGATGGCCGTGGTCGTGACCACCGGCCGTGGAGAACGCATACGCGGTCTGCGAGGTGAACGTGTCACCCGCGCCCAGGACCACCGACGGCCACTGCGGATCACCGATGTGATGCGGCGCGTCGGGGTAGTGTTGGGTCTCGAGCGTGAACCCGTCGGTCTGGCGGTAGACGTGTCCACTCGTGCCCTGGAGGTCGCCCACCAGGAAGTTGCCCGAGTAGAACTGGACGCCGGGCTGATCGGTCAACGTCCTGAGGACGATCCCGGTGTTGGGATCGACCGCCGTTGACACCGGACGGTAACCGGAGCCGGTGAGCACCCAGTTGTTGTCGTACCCGTGGGCGATGACGAGCTGCGGGAACGCCTGGCCGCCGCCATCGGGCAGCGTGGTGTTGCGCAGGTTCTCGCCGATCGGGTGCAGGTGGCGGAAGTCATACGCCGTGCCGGCGACGTCGGCGAACGCCTCGGCGCCCGCGGTCGGACCGGTCGGGATCAGGTTGGTGTTGACCGGCTGGTACTGGTTGGAGTTGATCTGCAGCAGCTGATGGTCGACCGTGCCCGACGCCTCACCACCGAGGTTGAAGTACGTGTGGTTCGTGAGGTTGATGACCGTCGCGTCGCTGCTGGAGGTGTTGACGGCCTTGTAGGCGATCTTCAGCTGGTTGTCGCTGGTCAGCGTATATGTGACCGTCGCGGTCACCGGCGCCGGGAAGCCGGTGCACGTCTTGGTGATCGGCAGGAAGCATCCCTCACCGGCGGGGAAGCTGTTGGTGAGCACCAGCGAGGCGAACCCGGACCCGCCGGTCGTCGACGCCAACCACACTGCGGTGTTCCAGCCCAGGAAGCCGCCGTGCAGCGTGTTGGTGCCGTTGTTGGCATCCAGGGTCCACGGCTTGTTGTTGAGCTCGAACGACGCGTTGGCGATGCGGTTGGCGTAGCGGCCGATGATGGCCCCGAAATAGGTGTCGCCCGAACCGCCGGGCAGCGGGAACGACGTCTGCTCGGCGCCCTGCTCGAAGTCCTGCACGTAGTCGGTGAGCTTGGGGAAGCCCAGGGCCACGTCCTTGGTCCCGCCCCGGTTGTCGGGGACCCAGATGGACTGGACCACGCCACCGAAGTTGGTGATGTTGACCGTCATCCCGTGCGAGTTGCGCAGGGTGTAGAGGTTGGCGTCCTGGGGGTTGATGCCACCGGTGTTGCCCCAGGGCTGGCTGGTGATGGTGACCCCACCGTTGCCATGGTGCCTGGACCCACCGTTGCCGTGATGGCTCGGGTGATGGCCGTGGCGATGATGGCCGTGCTTGGCCAGAGCGTGGGCTGAGCCGCTCGCGGCGAAAACCGCAAACGCAATCAGCGCGCACGTCGAAAAGAACGCGAACAGCCTCCTGCTGCCGCGAGACGCGTGCTGCATGTCGGCTCCCTTCGATATGTACGCGCGTCCGCTCCGACCGCGTGCGGACACGCCTCCCTCGTTGACACTGTTAACGCTAACACGGTAGTCCCGCATGTGTCAATCGCTACGAAAAACGGCCCAAGACACTTGCGGCGGCGGACGCTCAGGCAGGGCTGGGGCCGGGTGCTAGGTTGCGATCGTGGCCACGATCGGCGTCTCCGCTCCTCGCCGTGATTCCGAGCCCAAGGTCCGGGGAGCGACGCAGTTCGCCGGCGACACGCCGATCGCGGGCCTGCTCCATGCCCGGCTGGTGCTCTCCCACGAGGCCCACGCGATGATCACGGCGAT
Source organism: Solirubrobacteraceae bacterium (assembly GCA_036491155.1). Classification (GTDB taxonomy): domain Bacteria; phylum Actinomycetota; class Thermoleophilia; order Solirubrobacterales; family Solirubrobacteraceae; genus Palsa-465. The sequence continues at coordinate 8,903 of DASXCN010000426.1, forward strand.
CGAGGCCGGCGACGCCCGCGCGCTGCCCGGCGTGGTGGCCGTGCTGACCGCCGCTGACCTGCCCATCGTGGCCACCGGGAAGGGCCGCCTCTATGCGCCGTTGGCGCGCGACGAGGTCGTCTACGCGGGCCAGCCGGTGGCGATCGTCGTCGCCGAGTCCGAGGCCCAGGCCGAGGATGGCGCGTCGCTCGTGGACGTCCAGCTCGACGCGCTGGAGCCGGTGGTCGACCTCGAGGCGGCCACGCGGCCGGGGGCGCCGCCGGCGCGGGTGACGCACGCGGCCGCCGACGAGGGGTCCGAGATCGGCGATGCCCACGCCGCCGTCGCCGCGGCCGGGCTCGAGGGCGAGGATCTCTCCGACAACGTGCTGGGGACCGCGCGCCTGGCCAGCGGCGATGTCGCGGCCGCGCTGGCGGCCAGCGATGTGGTGGTGCGCGGGCGCTTTCAGACGCCGTGGATGTATCAGGGCTACCTGGAGACTCAGACCGCGACCGCGTGGCTGGAGCCCGAGGGCGATCTCGTGGTCCGCACCTCGACGCAGGCGCCGTTCGGGACGCGGGACGCGCTGGCCAAGCTCTTCGGTTTGCCAACCGAACGGGTGCGCGTACGCAGCGCTCCGCTGGGCGGCGCCTTCGGCGGCAAGATGATGATCATCGAGCCGTTGGCGTGCTCCGCCGTGATGGCGCTCAAGCGCCCGGTGCGCCTCGCCCTCACGCGCTCAGAGGACATCGCCGCCACCAACCCGGCGGGGGCCGAGGTGCTCAAGGTCGAGCTCGGCGCCACCGCCGACGGCACGCTCACCGGCATCCGTGCGCGGGTGGTGGTGGACCGCGGGTCCACCGACGACTTCGGGGTGGAGTCGATCGCCGCCATGCTGAGCGCCGGGCCCTACCGCTGGGCGGCGCACGAGCTCGTGGCGCTGGGCGTCGCCACCAACCGTGTGACCTTCGGCGCCTACCGCGCCCCCGCCGCCGCCCCGGCCGCCTTCGCCGTGGAGTCGCTGATCGACGAGGTGGCCCGCCGGCTCGAGCTGGACCCGCTCGACCTGCGCTTGCGCAACGTCGCACGCGAGGGTGACCTTGCCGCGTCCGGCCAGACGTTCCCGGTCTTCGGCGCCGAGGCGTGCCTGGAGCGCCTGCGCGACCACCCCCTGTGGGCGCGCCGCGCGGACGTCGGCGCCCACGAGGGCATCGGCATGGCCATCGGCTGGTGGCCGGGCGGCTATGAGCCGGCGGCGGCGGTGTGCCGCCTGGATTCCGACGGCCACCTCACCGTGATCACGGGCGCGGCCGACATGACGGGCGTGGAGACGGGGTTTGCCGCCATCGCGGCCGAGGCCTTCGGCGTCGACCCCTCCCGAGTGCGCGTGGTCAACGCCGACACCTCGAGCGCCCCCTACGCCGGGACCAGCGGCGGCAGCAAGATCACCTATACGGTCGGGCGGGCGGTGGAGCGAGCCGCGCTTCAGGCGCGCGAGCGGCTGCTGGAGGTCGCCGCCGACGAACTGGAGATCTCCCCCTTGGACCTGGAGATCGTCGATGGCGCGGTCCGGCCGGTGGGCGTGCCCGCCAAGGCGCTGCCCATCGATGAGCTGGCGCCCAAGATCCTCAGCTTCGGCAGCCGCCACATGCCGGTGGAGGGCCACGGGCGCTCGGCCCAGACCCAGGCGCCGCAGGCCGCCGCCCACCTCTCCCATGTCCGCGTGGACCCAGAGACCGGCGCGGTCACGGTCCTGGGGCACGTCATCGCCCAGGACGTCGGCCGCGCGCTCAATCCGGCGCTGGTGGAAGGGCAGATGCAGGGCGGGACCGTGCAGGGCCTCGGCTGGGCGCTGCTCGAGGAGCTCGCTCACGACGACCACGGTCAGCTCACCACCGGCACGTTCGTCGACTACGCGATGCCCACCGCGCCGGGCACGCCCGCGATCGACGCTCAGATCGTCGAGGTGCCCGCCCCCGAGGGTCCCTACGGCGCCAAGGGCGTCGGCGAGGCGCCGATCGTCGGTGTGGCCGCCGCCGTGGGCAACGCGATCGCCGCCGCCACCGGCGGGGTGCGGCTCACGCGGCTTCCCATGACCCCCCAGCGGGTCTGGCGCGCCGTCGCCGATCACAGCAACGGGTCCTGAGCTTGACCGCCCCGCTGCGTCCTGGGACGATCCGTCAGGCAATGACGGCGGCCAGGGAGCTCGTATCGAGCGGTCCGGGACCGGTGAGCGGGCCGGGGTCCGAGCGCGGTCGCGCACGCGCGGCGCTGTCCGGCTACGCGCCGGTGGGCCCCGGGCGAGGCCCCTCCCCCCTGGCCGGCGATCGCGCCCTGGCTCGAGCCGCGGCCGAGGCGACGGCGTCGCGGACGCTCGGACTCGCCGAAGCCGCCGCGACCCGGACGCTGGCCCGCTGCCCGGGGTGCGGGGGCCAATGCGGCGGGACGTGCGGCCACGGCCGATCTGAGCCAGACGAGGAGCTGATGGCGTCCGGGCAGCGGGCGCTGCGCCGCGCGGTCCTGGCCCGGCGCGGGCCCCTCAGCCCGAGATCTTGAAGCTCACGGGACCGAGCGCCGCCAGCACGCGGATGAACTGCGGGCACATCATGCCCTGCCCGCACTTGGGCCGCTCCAGGATCTCGACCCGCGCGGTGTAGGTCCCCGGGCACCAGTTGCCCCCGAGCTGAGCCGGCCCCAGAGAGACGGTCGTCGTCTGGCCCTGCGGCAGCGCCGCCAGGCCCTGATTGTGGACTCCGGTGCAGCCGGGCTTCTGCGGGCCGATGACGCTCAGCGCGTTGGAGATGTCCCCGCTGTCCTGAGCGCCGGCGAGGTTGGGCGGAGTGACCGCGAAGCGCATGACCGACCCCGGCGAGCCCACCGCCGGGCTCACGCTGAGTCCGTGCGCGCTTCCGGTCGGCGCGCTGGTCCCCGAGCCCGTCGTGGTCGTCGCGGTGGTGGGGGTCGTCGCGGTGGTTGGGGTCGTCGAGGTCGTCGCCGGTGGAGCGGCTCCGGCGGCGCCACTGCTGCTGCTGGTGGTGTCCGAGCTGCCGCATCCCGCCAGTGCGGCGGCGAGCGCCAGGGTCACGGCGGCGATCGCTGCGGTGGGCCGCCGAGCGGGGGCGCGGCGCGTCATCGGGCCCGCTCCGTCATCAGCCGGCGCCGTCCACGAAGGAGCGCAGCGTCACCTTGGCCCCGTCCAGCACCGGATCGCCGTGCGCCAACAGCAGGCGCTCGAAGTCGAGCTCCAGCAGCCGGCCGTAGGCGGCGCGCAGCCCGTCCTTGGTCTGCTGGGGCTCGTCCATCAGCCAATCGGGCACGAAGGTCAGTCCTTCGACACCGGGCCAGCGCACCACCCCATCGGCGCAGGCCAGCGCCTGGTGGCCGGGGATGTGCAGCGCGGTCTCGTCGGGACAGATCGCGCCCACCTCGTGGGCGACGATCCCGCCCGGAAGCTCGTCGCCGAAGTGAAAGGCTGTCGCCGGCCCGCGGCCGTCCAGCTCGTACAGGCCGTTGTCGATGCAGTGGATCTCGCAGCCAAACGACTCCCGCAGCGCCCAGGCGTCGCGGTCGTGGTGGCGATTGGTCAACACGACGTGCTGCGGGATGCAGTCGCGGTCGCGAAACCAGTCGGGTCCGTCCGGCGGAAACATAGGATCCAGCAGCACACATTCGCTCTCGAGGTAATACGAGCTGACCGTGCTGCCGATATGAGGATGACGGGCCGTCCAATGCCACAGCCCCGGGGCGATTTCCTCCACGGTTCGAGGCTACCCCGGATGAATGAGATGGGTTTGACCGTTGATCCGTCAACTAGACTCTGATCATGGAAACGTTCGCGGAAACAGGACTTGAGGGCGCGGCTCTCGATGCGTGGCGCAGCTATCTGCAGAGCCACGCGTCGATCGTGCGAGTGCTCGATGCCGACCTGGCCGCCGAGCACGGTATGACTACTAGGGACTACGAAGTTCTGCTGTATCTGTCACAGGCCGAGGGCCGGCGGCTGCCGATGTCGGCGCTGGCCGAGAGTACGAGGCTCACCCGATCGGGCATCACCCGGCTCGTCGACGGGCTCGTGGACGCGGGTCTGTGCGAGCGAGTTGCCTGCCCCAACGACGCCCGCGTCTCTTACGCCCAGCTGACCGACCCAGGCTACGAGAAGCTACGCCAGGCCGGCTGCTCTCACGTGGCCAGCATTCGCCGCCTCTTCCTCGAGCACTTCTCGCCCGAGGAGATCGACCAGCTCGCCGCGCTGCTCGGTCGGCTGCCCGGCGCGGGCTCGGGTGGCCAGTGCACCGTCGCCTGAGCGGGCCGCGCCACCCGTAGGACTCGCCCCGGCCGCGCCACCGCACCGCCGGTCGGTGCGTGCTTTGACGTTTCAAAGCGTCCGTGTCGGGAAATGCTTGACAGCGCAAGCATCTGTGCTATCTTTTGTTGCGCAGTCAACCTTTCGACCACACAAGGAGTCCGCTCCCAATGTCCGCAACGCAGCTTACGCAGATCCCCAGCGCCGTTTACACGGTTGACCCCGCCCACTCGAGCGTCGGCTTCGAGGTCAAGCACATGGGCATCGCCACCGTCCGGGGCCGCTTTGGCACCTTCGAGGGCAAGATCGACGCCACCGGTGACGCGCCCGTGCTCGAGGGCACCGTCGATGTGACCACGATCGACACCGGCGACGCCAACCGCGACGGCCACCTGAAGGGCCCCGAGTTCTTCGACGCCGACCAGCAGCCCACGATCAGCTTCCACTCCACCGGCACCGAGGTCGGCGGCGGCGGCCAGATCACCCTGGAGGGCGAGATCACCATCAAGGGCATCACCAAGCCCATTGAGCTCACCGGCGAGGTCGCCGAGAACGGCCAGGACCCGTGGGGCAACGAGCGCATCGGCCTCGAGCTCACCGCCTCGATCGACCGGCGCGAGTTCGACCTCAAGTGGAACCAGACCCTCCCCAACGGCAACCTCCTCGTCGCCAACGAGGTCAAGCTGCTGCTGGGCGTCTCGGCTGTCAAGGCCTAGTCAGATGAAGATCCTCGGCATCTCCGGCAGCCTCCGCGCAGCGTCGTACAACACGGCGCTGCTGCGGGCCGCCGCGCAGGTCGCGCCCGACGGCGTGACCATCGACGTCTATGAGGATCTCGAGCTCCTGCCCCCGTTCAACGAGGACCGCGAGGACGCTCCGCCCGCCGAGGTGGAGCGTCTGCGCGCGGAGATCGAGAGCGCCGACGCCGTCCTGTTCGCGACCCCGGAGTACAACACCACCATGCCCGGCCAGGTCAAGCAGGTCGTGGACTGGGCCTCGCGCCCCCACGGTCCCGACTCGGCGCTGTGGGGCAAGCCCGTGGCCGTCATCGGCGCCAGCATGACCGACTACGGCGCGATGTGGGCGCAGGATCATCTGCGCAAGGCGGTCGGCATCGCCGGCGCGCGCGTGCTGGAGGCCGAGCTGCCCGTGGCCAAGGCCCACGACCTGTTCTCCGAGGACGGCGAGCTCACGGATCCCGAGACCCGCGATCGGCTGGCCGAGATCGTCACCGGACTGATCGCCCACCACGCTCGCTACAGCGCCACCCCGGCCTAGCCTGGCGGATGGACCCGATGAGCGCCTCCCCCACCTCCACGGTCCCGGCGGCCTCCATCGCCGCCGGCACCTCGCTCGGCGCGGTCAACCTGACCGTGTCGGATCTGGCCCGCAGCCGCGCCTTCTATGAGTCGGCGCTGGGCCTGAGCGCCCGCGAGACCGACGACGGCGCACTCGCCTTCGGCGTGCCCGGAGGGGCCGACCTGATCCGGCTGCACGGCGACCCGTCGGCGCCGGCGCTCGACCGGCGGGCCACCGGCCTCTTTCACCAGGCGATCCTCTTCCCCACCCGGCTCGATCTCGCCCATGCGCTGGCCCGCCTGGCCGAGGCCCGCTGGTCGCTGGACGGGGTGTCTGACCACCTCGTCTCCGAGGCGCTGTACCTGTCTGACCCCGACGGCAACGGCATCGAGCTCTACCGCGACCGCCCCCGCGAGGAGTGGCGCTACGACGACGGCCAGCTCGAGATGGCCACGTTACCGCTCGACCTGCGCAACCTCGCCGACGAGCTCAGCGCGGCCGCCGGGCCCCAGCCTGTGGTGCCGGCCGGCACGACGATGGGCCACGTTCACCTGCAGGTGGCGAGCATCCCCGACGCCGAGGCCTTCTACCACGGGGTGCTCGGCTTCGACGTGACCACGCGCGGCTACCCGGGGGCGCTGTTCGTCTCGGCGGGCGGCTATCACCACCACCTCGGCCTCAACACCTGGCACAGCGCCGGCTCCGGTCCGGCGACCCCGGGCTCGGTGGGTCTGCGCTCCTACGAGGTCGTCCTGCCCGACCGGGCCGAGCTGGCGCGCGTGCTCGCGCGCGTCTCGGATGCCGGGATCGACGTGCAGTGGCTCAGCGAGGACTCCGCCACCGTTCGCGACCCCTCGGGCAACCTGGTCGTCCTGCTCTGTCGCTGAGAGGCGGCCGCGACGGGACGGGCGGGGCAGCGCCGCGGGGCCAATCCTCTCCGGCGCGTCGCTAGTCTTCTCAGACCTCGGCGACGTGGCGGAGTGGCTACGCAGCGGCCTGCAAAGCCGTCTACACCGGTTCGATTCCGGTCGTCGCCTTCACCAGCGGGCCCCGGTGAGAGGGCGCGAAGCCGCGCCCTCTGGAGCTGCTACCCGCCGCGGTGGAGGTGCCCGAGGCACCCGAGCTGCCGCCGTTGCCAGGCGCCCCGCCGCGATACTACCTGTTTAGGAGTGTTGTGCAGGTTTCTTGAGTTTTGGAGGACGGCGCACTGCTCTGACGGTGTGCCGCGACGCGGCGCGGGTCTCTCTCGACTCTCGGATCGGTATCGAGCCATACCGTCGGATCTTGTTGGGTTGGCCGGGGGCCGGGCACAATAAGCGCGTGGCGCTGGAGAATCCTCACCATCACGCTCCCCGCGCCGGGCAGACCGTAATGACGCCGGTGGCGACGACGCTCGCCCCGGCCCACCAGGTCGAGGCGTTCGCAAGTCTGAGCGATCCGGCGCTCTCGGAGCTGGGACTCGAGGAGTTTCTCGACGAGCTGCTGCTCCGCGTCCGCGACGCCCTCAGCGTCGACACCGTGGCCATCCTGCTGCACGACACGGCGACCCACCAGCTCGTGGCCCGGGCGGCGAAGGGCATCGAGGAGGAGGT
>DASXCN010000427.1:0-1567 GCA_036491155.1 Solirubrobacteraceae bacterium
CGCAGCTACAGCGACATCGCCTCTGAGCTGAGCTGCTCGGAGATGGTGGTGCGCAAGCGGGTCAGCCGCGGGCTGATGCGGCTGCGCGACCGGCTGGGAGGGAGCTGACGGCATGCCCGACTACCTTGAAAAGGTCGGGGCGCAACTGGCCGAGCTGACGGGGCGGGGCGTCGACCGCTCAAGCGGCCCCACCCTGGTCCGGGAGCCGCTGCGCCACAGCGGCCAGGGCGACGACGACGAGCGCTCCAGGCCGCGTGGCCGGCGCCACCGCGATGCGCTGGTGGTAGTGCCGGCGCTGTTGGTGGCCGTCATCGTGGTGGTCGGGCTGCTGGTCCTGGGCCTGGGGGCCCACCACAACGCCACCCCCAAGCACCCCGCGGTCACCACGACACCGCACAAGACGCCGGGGCACCACCACGCCAAGTCCCACGCCAAGCCCACCCCGAGGCTGAGCAGCAGACCGCCCGCGAGCGCCACGGCCCCCCGCCACGTCACCGGCCCCGCGGGGCCGGTCCCGCCCGGCTTCGGCGCCGAGTCATTCACAGCGATCGGCGCCGGCACGTGGTGGCTACTGGGCGCGGCGCCGTGCTCGAGCCCGCCGTGCACTTCGATCCTGCGCACCGACGACGGCGGCCAGCGCTTCGTCGGTACCCCGGCCCCGCGCAGCACGCGCGTCTCCCAGCTGCGCTTCGCCAACGCCGCCGACGGCTTCGCCTACGACGGCCAGCTCTGGGTCACCCACGACGCCGGCGCCACCTGGCATCAGATCCGTCTCGGCGGGGCCGTCACGGAGATGGCCACGGGCAATGGTTTCGCCTACGCGCTCGTCCGCTACGGCCACAGCGGCGCCGGCCGCCTGGAGCGCGCGCCGCTGGGCTCAGACACGTGGACCACGCTCCCCGGCGCGGGCAGCGCGTCCGCGGGCCTGTGGGCCCATGGGCCGGACGTCCTGGTCGGCGCGGACGCCGGTGCGGCGCTCGAGGTCTCCCAGAACTCCGGGGTTGACTTCACCCGTGAGGACTCGCCGTCGAAGGGGTTGCCCTGCGCCTTCCAGGAGCCGGCCACCGGCGTGATCTGGGCCCATTGCGCCACCGGGACCGAGAGCGCCACGTGGCGCTCGACCGACTCAGGAAGCCACTTCCAGGCCCTGCGCGGCCCTGAGCCCGGGCTGCCCAACTCCGCCCTGTTCGCTGCGGCGACGTCCACCACGGCGGTGCTGGGGGCCGACAAGCTGTACCGGACCAGCGACGGAGGCGCCCACTACACCGTCGTCTCCAGCGTCGCCGCGGTGAGCGCGTTCCAGTACCTCGGCTTCACCGACGCCAGCCACGGCGTCGCCATCGGCTACGTGGGGTCAGCCCCGACGCCCGACACCGAGCGGCTGTACGTCACCAGCGACGGCGGCGCCACGTATCACCTCGTGTCGACCGGCTGAGCACGTGGCGCCGTGCGTCCCGCGGCACCCCGGTCGCGCAGGTCGAGCTCATAGGTCTGTCCCACGAGATCCACGCCGAAGCTGTGGTGGGGCTCCTCGCGCACGAGGGTGAAACCGTGCTCCAGGTAGATA
>DASXCN010000428.1:0-2873 GCA_036491155.1 Solirubrobacteraceae bacterium
TCGGCGAGGCTGGCCCGCTCGTGGGTGCAGAGCGGGTCGGTGGCGTGGAAGGTGTCCTGCGGGCTGCGGTACACCGCGAACGCCCGCCCGGCGCACCGCACCTCGATGACGTCCTCGGGCTCGATGTCCTCGACCGCGCAGGCCTCGACCCACCCGTCGCCGGCGGCGTCGGTCACGCCTCGAACACCGCGTTGTGCATCTCGGGCCGGAACGGCTGGGCGGCCGGGGGGAGCTCGCGGCGCACGTAGTACCCGGGCTCGCGCATCTGGCGCAACAGCGTGGGCACGATCTCGCGGTAGGCCGCCCACAGGCTGGGGTACGGCGTGGGCAGATCGTGCGCCACCTCGGCATGGAGCTTGGGCAGCGCGTGGTAGGGGACCATCGGGAACATGTGGTGCTCGACGTGGTAGTTCATGTTCCAGTAGAGGAAGCGGAGCACCGGGTTCATGCGGATGGTGCGCGCGTTGAGGCGGTGGTCGAGCACGTTCTCGGCCAGCCCGGCGTGCTGTGAGAGTCCGAACAGCAGCGCCAGCCAGCGGCCGTAGAGCGACGGCAGCCCGACGTACATGAGCGGCAGGAAGGAGTGCAGGACGATCGCCGCGGCCACGACGAGCGCGTAGACGGCCACCCACGCGCGCGCCTCGCGATAGACCCGGAACCGCTCGCCTTCGGGGATGAACGTCTTCTCCTCCGCGGTGAGCCGACCCGCCGCGTGGCGGCCCACGCTGATCGCGGTGTCCCATGCGTCGCGCAGCCCGACGACGTTGATGACCAGCTTGGCCGCGTCGGGCGGGCGCATCGCCGCGATCTCGCGGTCACGGCCGACGATGATGGTGTCGGTGTGGTGACGGGCGTGGCTCCAGCGCCAGAACGTCGGCTCCTTCATGTTCATGAACGAGGCGACCTGGTAGAGCACGTCGTTGATCTGAGAGGTCTTGAACGCGGTGCCGTGCCCGCTCTCGTGCCAGCGTGAGTCCGTCGCCGACCCGTAGAGCACGCCGTAGACGACGAAGAACGGCACCGTGAGCCACGTCCCCCAGAACAGCCCGCCCCCGACCCCGAAGGCGACGAGGAGCGCCAGCCACAGCGCGGTGTCGCGCAGCGCGGGCCCGTCGCTGCGGCGCATGAGCTCCTTCATCCGCTTGCGCGGGATCTCGGGGTGGTACCACTCGGCCGCCACCAGACCCTGCTCCGCCGCGCGCTGCGCGTTGGGTCCGATGAGGCTGTAGTCCGTCTTCTCCGTGGTTGCCATCCGTCCCGATCCTCGACGACCTGCCGGGAACGAGTCAACCACACGCGTCAGGCGCGGCGCCCGAAGAATCGCCTGACCGCGGCGAAGAAGCGCCGCACCGGGCCACCGTCTGGCTCGGCGACGACCGGCGGGGCGACGACGGGCGCGGCCTGAGAGCGCGGCCCGGCGTCGCTCGGCGCGCCCGGGGCGGCGCCGAACAGCGACTCGGCGGCGGTGTTGGCCCAGATGACCGAGCGCAGGTACAGCTCATCGGCATGGGGCACGGTCGGCCCAACGCCGTTCTCGCCCTGCTCCCGCGCGGCGACGGCGTTGAGCAGCTCGCCCAGCGGCCCGCGGCGGTGGACCAGCGCCTCGCGCATGTCGTCCGCGAGCGGCAGCGACGCGACCACGTCCTGCATCGGCGTGTCCATGAGCGCGTCGATCACCGAGAAGAGGCCGAGGGTGAACAGCTCGGGCCCGCCCGCCATCTCGAGCTCCCCGCCGGCCAGCTCGCAGAAGCGAGCCCGCGTGAGCGCGGTGAGGGTGAGCTCGGTGGGCTTGTCGTCGACGCTGGCCAGGACGCTGAGCGTGGCCCACCGGCGGGCGTTGTCCAGGCCCAGCAGGGCCAGTGCGTGCCCGATCGAGCGGACCTCGCTGCGAACGCCGAAGAAGGCCGAGTTGACGTAGCGCAGCATCCGGAAGCTCAGCGCGACGTCGCGCGCGACCAACTGCTCGACGTCGGAGAGCTCGACTTCGGGGCGCTGCAGGGCGGCGACCACCTGCAGCAGCGCCAGGCGGTTGGCGGAGATCTGGCGGGTGGCCACGACGGCCGGCTGGCAGAAGAAGTAGCCCTGGAACAGGTCGCAGCCGAGTTCGGCGCAGAACTCGTGATCGGCGTGCGTGGCCACCCGGTGCGCCAGGACCTGGCACGGATAGCCCTGCAGCTGCGCCGCCGCCTCGCTCAGCCCGTCGTGGCCCAGTTCGAGTGCGTTGAGCTTGACCACGTCGAAGAGGTCCAGCATGGGCGCGGTGTGCGGCTGCGAGCCGAAGCCGTCGAGGGCCAGGCGGTAGCCCTGAGCCTTGAGGTCGCGCAGCGCGTCCAGCAGCTCCTCGTCGAACTCCTCGGACTCCGAGATCTCCAGCCCACCCAAGCCCGGAGGGATGACCTGCGCCAGGCCGCCGACCACGAACTCGCGCCCCACGTTGACCCACGCCGTCTTGTGGCCGACCACGCGCTTGAGCTCGAGCTCGGTGAACGCGTTGAGCACGACCGTCGCCGTCGCCCGCTCCGGGTTGTCGGAGAGCCCGTCACCGGCATAGCCGCGGCCGCGGAACAACAGCTCATACCCCGCGACGTCGAGGTTGCGGTCAAAGATGGGCTGGCGCGCGATGAAGGCGGAGTGCATGTGGGTCCTTGGGAGATAGTCGGCAGTCGGGGACGCCGGCTCAAGCCCAGGCCCGCAAGGTCAGCATGTGGACCGGACGACTATGGACCGCTGACCAGTGCGACCGTGATCGTGCTGTTGTAGGCCCCGGCGAAGCTGTTGGCGGGGACGCTCACGCCGATCGTCGGCGTGACGGTGAACACGCCGGTCCCCGTCCCGGCGGCGGCGTTGGCGAGCTTGACCGCGGACGGCGGCGT
>DASXCN010000429.1:0-9301 GCA_036491155.1 Solirubrobacteraceae bacterium
GCTCGACCTGCTGCGTGACCTCGGGGCCGGGGCCACCTTCTTTGTGATCGCCCCGCGGGCCGCTGCCCAGCCGGCGCTGATCGCGCGGATCCACGAGGAGGGCCACACCATCGGGCTGCACTGCGATGCGCACGTTCGCCACAGCCAACGCGACGCGCAATGGCTGGAGCGCGACACCGACGCGGCGCTGAGGCGCTTGGCCCGCCTGGGGGTGAGGCCCACCCTGTGGCGGACCCCGTGGGGTGACACCGCGGCGTGGTCGGTCGGGCTGGCCCGCGCCCGGGGCCTGCGGCTCATCGGATGGACCACGGACACGCACGATTGGCGGGGCGACTCGGCGGCGGAGATGTTCGCGGCGACGCGCGCGCAGCTGACCGAGGGCGCCGTCGTCCTGGCCCATGACGGCGTGGGTCCCGGCGCCCGGCGCGAGGACGCCGCCGCCACCCTGGACTACGTCGAGCTCGCCGGCCGGCATGCCCGCGACCGCGGTCTCGCACTCGAGGCGATGACGTGAGTACCACCACCCCGCCCGAGCTCAACGTCGCTCGTCTCGACGAGGCACTGGCCCGGGTTGCCGCCGGCGCCGAGGAGCGCGACCGCGCGCTCGTCCCGCCGTTTCCCGAGGAGGCGATCGCCGATCTGGAAGCCGTGGGAGCCCTGGCCTGGAACGCGCAGCCGAGCCCCGACCGGCCGCCGGCGGCCGCCGAGCTGGGCTTGGTGCGCAGCATCGCCAGGGCCGACGGCTCGATTGGACGCATCGTCGACGGCCATCTCAACGGTGTCGAGCGCCTGGCGGTACAGGCGCCGGCCGATCTGTGCGACCGCGAGCTGGCCGCGGTGCGGGCCGGGCGCCTACGCGTCGGCGTGTGGGGCGGAGACCCTCACCCCGACGAGGGCGAGCCCGCGTCGGTGCGGGCGAGCGGCTCCGGCCCCGGCGAGGTCCTCACGGGCGTCAAGACCTTCTGCTCGGGCGCGGGCGGCCTGGACCGGGCTCTCGTCCTGGCCCGCGATGACGCCGCGCCGGCGCCGGCCGCGGTGTGGGTGGACCTCACCGACCCGGCGGCGGTGACCATCGACCAGCACTGGTATCGGGGCGCGGGCATGCGGGCATCGGTGTCGCATCGGGTGGTCTTTGACCGCGCGCCGGTGCTGGCCCGGTTCGGCGGTCCGGGCGCGCTGGCACAGCAGCCATGGTTCGGCCGCGACGCCCTGCGCACGGCGGCCAGCTGGGCGGGCATGGCCGACTGCGCGGTGGACGGTGCGCTCGAGACGCTGGCGGCACGGCCGGACTACGGGCGGTTGGAGGAGCTGGCCGTGGGGCGGATGGGTACGGCGCTGCAGACGATGACGGCCTGGCTGGAGCGGGCCGCCCGGGCGATGGACGCCGCGTCCGAGGACCTGGCCGAGGTCGCCCTCCATGCCAGGGCCGCGATCGCCCAGGCCAGTCGCCTCATCTTCGACGAAGCCGAGCGCGCCTGCGGATCGCACCCCTTCGCCACCGGCGGCCGGCTGGACCGCGCGCGGCGTGATCTGGAGCTGTTTCGCCTCCAGCACCGTCTCGACCCCGCCGTGGCCGCCGCCGGCGCGCGAGCCCTGGCGTCGCACCGGACCGTCCCATGACCACCGTTGATCACTTCGAGGCGCAGTATCGCGAGGACCCCGACCCCTGGGGCTACCGGTGCAGCGCCTATGAGCGGGCCAAGTACGACGCGACCCTCGCCGCCTGCGGACCGGGTCCGTTCCAGAGCGCGCTGGAACTGGGCGGCTCGATCGGGGTGTTCAGCGCCCGGCTCGCCCCCCGATGCCGGCGGCTGGTCACCATCGACTACTCGCCGACGGCTGTCCGCCGCGCCCGGGCCGCTCTTGCCACCCACCGCAACGCGCGGGCGATCCTCGGGGCCATCCCGGAGGACCTCCCGGACGAGCGCTTTGACCTCGTGGTGGCGTCAGAGACCCTCTACTACCTCGATGGCGAGACCTTGGCGCGGACCGTTGCGGCGCTGAAGGCTCGCACCGAGCGCGGCGCGCGAGTGGTCTGCGTGCACTGGCGGCCTGCCGGGCCTGAGCGGCCGCTGACGGCCGCCGAGGTCCACGACGAGGTCCGGCGCCAGCCATGGCTGCGCCGGCTGACCTCCGAGTGTCGCCCGGAGTACCTGCTCGACGTGCTGGAGCGCCGGTGAGCGCGCGCCACGGTCTGCTGGTCATCGGCGGCGGGCCGGCCGGCCTGTCGGCCGTGCGCGCCTACCGCGACGCGGCGGGCGAGGGGCCGGTGGCGATCGTCGCCGACGAAGGCCGCATGCCCTACAACCGACCTCCGCTGACCAAGGACCTGCTGCGCGGCGAGAGTGCGGAGGCCGATCTGCCCCTCGAGGACGAGGCGTGGCTCGACGAGCAGGACGTGGACCTCATCGCCGGCCGCGCGGTCGCGCTCGACGCCGATGAGCGGCGGGTCGTGCTCTCGGGCGGTCGGGGCCTGCGCTACGACGCGTGTCTGCTGGCCACCGGCGCCGAACCGACGCGGCTGCCCGTGCCCGGCGGCGACCGGCCCTGGGTCCATGTGGTGCGCACCGTCGAGCACGTCCGGCAGCTCAACCTCCGTCTGGGCGACTCCGCCCGCGTGGTGGTGATCGGGGCGGGCTTCATCGGCTGCGAGATCGCCGCCTCGCTGCGCGCGCGTGGCCATGGCGTCGATCTCATCAGCGACGAGCCAATGCCCAACAGCGCCCGCCTGGGTGAGCCCCAGGCAGCGATCCTCGAGGGTTGGTTGCACCAGGACGGCGTCGACACCCACCTGGGCATATCGGTCGAGAGCATCGAGCGTGCCGAAGGTGGCGTGGCGGTCACCGCCGGCGGCGAGCGGGTGACCGGCGACCTCGTGGTCATGGCCACCGGGGTGGCGCCCCGGTCCGAGCTGGCCGGCCAAGCCGGGCTGAAGCTCGACGGCGGCGCGATTCCCGTGAGCGCCGCCATGCGCACCGCCCGCGACGGGCTGCTGGCCGCCGGCGACGTCTGCCTGGCGGACAACCTGGCCGCCGGCCGGCCTCTGCGCGTCGAGCATTGGGGCGATGCGCTGGGGCAGGGGGCGGTCGCGGGACAGACCGCCGCGGGCGGGGACGCCGGCTGGGACGAGGTCCCGGGATTCTGGTCGACGATCGGCAGGCGGACGCTGAAGTACGCCGCCTGGGGCGACGGCTTTGACGAGACGAGACTGCACCGCGACGGCGACGGCGCCTTCGTCGCCTGGTACGGACGGCAGGGCCGCATCGCGGGCGTGCTCACCCACGAACGCGACGATGACTACGAACGCGGGCGCGAACTCATCGCCCTGGGGGCGCCATGGCCCCAGTGAGCGTGGTCGTCATCCCCGCCCGCGACGAGGAGCACGTCATCGCCGCCTGTCTGACCGCGCTCGCCCGTCAGACCGTCGGCGTGGCGGCCTTCGAGACGATCCTCGTGGCCGACGCGTGCGCAGATCAGACCGAGGCCGTGGCCCGGAGCACCGCCGGGCGTCTCGGTCTCGCCCTCACCGTCCTGGAGGGCCCGGGCGCCGGCTCGGGACCCGCGCGGCGCCTGGGGATGGATGCTGCCGCCGGCCGCCTAGAGGCGCTGGGACGCCCCGACGGCCTCATCGCCACGACCGACGCGGATTCCACGCCGGCCGAGGACTGGCTGGCCCGTCAGCTGGCCCACCTCGCTCGGGGCGCCGCGGTCGTCGCCGGACTCATCGAGCTGGATCCCGACGAAGTGCTGCGCCTGCCCGAGGCGGTGCGGGGACGGCGCGAGCGTGACGCGCGGCGCCGGCTGTCAGAAGTCGCCGCCCGCGAACCCGAGGCCGAGCACCATCACTTCGCCGGCGCCTCGTTGGGGGTGGCGGTGGCGACCTACCGGCGCGTGGACGGCCTCGACGGCTGCCGCGCGCTCGAGGACGAGGCCTTCGGCGCCAAGCTGGCTCGCCACGGCATCCCGGTGGTCAGGGCCGCCGACGTGCGCGTGCTGACCTCGGCGCGGACCGACGGGCGGGCGCGCCGCGGGCTATCGGTGGACCTCGCCGTGTCGACGTGGCGCGAGCAGTGCCGCCACTGTGCCGACACGTTCACGCCGGAGGACCTGCGAGCCGCCAAGCGGGCCACCGCGGTGTCGGTCATCCTGCCCACCAAGGAGTGCGCCGGCACCATCACGGGGGTGCTGGAGACCGTGATCGCGCCCGCGGTGGCGGCCGGGCTGGTGGACGAGGCCATCGTCATCGATGCCGCCTCGCGGGACGGCACCGCGAGATACGCCGCGGCGACCGGCGCACTGGTCGTACAGCAGGACGAGCTGCTGCCCGAGCACGGTCCTGCGCTGGGCAAGGGCGACGCCATGTGGCGGGGCCTGTCGTGCAGCAGCGGCGACGTGGTCTGCTTCCTGGATGCCGACACCGAGGATCCCCACCCGCATCATCTTCTCGGCCTTCTCGGCCCGTTGCTGTTGCATCCGGAGCTCGCGCTGGTCAAGGGGGCGTTTGACCGCCCGTTTCGCACCGGGCGCCAGACCCTGGCCAACGAGGGCGGGCGGGTGACCGAGGTGATGGCCCGCCCGCTGCTCAACCTGCATTTCCCGCTGCTCGCCGGCTTCGCCCAGCCGCTGGCGGGGGAGTTCGGCGCTCGCCGCGAGCTGTTGACGAGCATCCCGTTCCCGGTCGGATACGGGGTCGAGATCGCCGTGCTCATCGACGCGCTGGAGCGTCGCGGGCTGCAGGCGCTCGCCGAGTGCCATCTCGGCTCCCGGCAGAATCGCCACCAGCCGCTGCGCGCGCTGGGGGAGATGGCCTTTGCCGTGCTGGCCGCCGTCGAGCAACGACTGGAAGGGCCCCGCAGCGTGACCGGTGGCCAGTATCTCCGCCCGTGGGAGGACGGCGCCGTCGTGCACGTACCCGTCGACGAGCGCCCGCCCCTGGACTCGCTGCGAGCGGTGGCGGCCTGAGGGCCGGCGCGACGCCTTTGCTTTTGCGCGGCGGTTGCCCGGGGTAGCTCTGCCCGGTGGTCACGCTGAGATCGCTGGCCGGCTCCATGTGGGGCGTCGTCCTCGCCGCCGCGTTCTATCTGGTGCTGATCGACACGGTCGATCTGCCCGAGCTCTACGCGGGGGCCGGAGCCGTGATCCTGGCCGCCGCGGCCTATGAGGCGGCGCGGCGCCAGGGCGTCGCCGAGGCGCGCGTGTCACCGCGCTGGATGGCGCGGGGCGGCCGGGTGATCGCCAGCCTCCCCCGGCAGATCGCCTGGGTGTCGTGGCAGGCCCTCGCGCAGCTGGCGGCGCCGCGCGAGACCCGGGGGACGCTGCGGGCCGTTCGGTTCCGGGCCGGCGGCGAGGGCTCGAGCGACGTCGGTCGCCGCGCGCTGGCCGAGGGGCTGGGGTCACTGGCGCCCAACTCGATCGTCGTCGGCATCGACGACGAGCGCGACCTGCTCCTGGTCCACCAGTTGCGCCGGCACGGCGGGCGCGAGGAGCTCGACCCACTGGAGCTGGGGTGAACCGCTGGGAGCTCGCCGCGCTCGTGCTCATCGTGGCGCTCCTGCCATGCCTGGTGGTCGCGGCGTTCGCCGGAGCCGGCGCCGCGCTGGCGGCGGTCGAGGTGGCCGGCGTGCTCGGCGTCACCGCGCTCATGGTGCTCTCGGAGGGCTTTCACCGCCAGCCGTTCATCGATCTCGCGGTCGTTCTCGCGCTGGTCTCGATCGTGGGCTCGCTGACCTTTGCGCGGATGATGGAGCGCGATCCGTGAGCGGTGTCCGTCACGCGGTCCCCACCGTCCTGCTCATCGCCGGCGTGGGGCTTGAGGTCATCGCGGTGCTGGGGGTCAGCGTGATGCGCGACGTGCTGGACCGGCTGCACTACGTGAGCCTCGCCGGCCTCGGCGCGCTGCTCGTCGCCATCTCGATCCTGTGTGCCGAATCGTTCTCGCTGATCGGCGACAAAGCGCTGCTCACCGGCGCGTTGCTGGTCCTCGCCGGCCCGGTCCTGGTCCATGCCACGGCGCGCAGCCTGCGCGCACGGGCGCTGGGGGATTGGCGCGACGGCATCGAGCGCCACCGCGAGCAGGAGACGAGCGAGTGACCGCGTTGCAGGGTGCCGCGCTGCTGGTGGTGGTGACCGCCGGAACCGCGATCGTGTTCGTCGGGGATCCGCTGCGTCAGGCGCTGGTGTTATCGGTCTACGGCGTCGCCCTCACCCTGCTGTTCTTCGTCGTGCAGGCGCCGGACGTCGCCTTGTCCGAGCTCGTCGTCGGCGGCGTGGGCATGCCGGTGATCATCCTCGCCGCGTTGCGCAAGCTCGGCCAGCACGAGACGGCTGACGAGCGCGACGAGGAGGGCGGTCAGTGAGCCGGCGCGGCCGCCTGCTGCTGTTTGGGGGTGCCGGCCCGCTCCTGCTGGCGGTGCTGCTCATCGGCTTGCACGGCCTGCCTGCCTTCGGCGACTTCCGCGGCGCCTACGGACTCCTGGTCGATCGCGTGGAGCCGGCGCGGCGCCATGCCACCGACATCGTGACCGCGCTCAACTTCGACCTACGGGCCTTCGACACGCTGGGCGAGGAGTTCATCCTCTTCGCCTCGGTGACGGGCGTGGCGCTGTTGCTGCGCCATCTGCGCGACGAGGACGAGGCGACGCGGCCCAGCCGCACCCTCGCCGACCACCGCTTCGCCGGCGCCAGCGACGCCACCCGCGTCCTGTCGCTCGTCCTCATTCCCCTCCTGGTCTCGCTGGGGGTGTATCTGGCGCTGCACGGCGCGCTCACCCCTGGCGGGGGCTTCCAGGCCGGGGTGGTGCTCGCCGCCGGACCGCTGGCGATTCTCCTGGCGGGCCGGTATCTGGCGCTCAAGCGCGTCGCCCCCCGGTGGGCGCTGGAGGCGCTGCACGCGATCGGGGCGACGGCCTACGCGGTCATCGGGCTGGGCGGCCTGATCTTCGCGACGACCTACCTGGAGAACTTCCTGCCGCTCGGCACCTCGGGCCACCTGCTCTCGGCAGGGATGATGCCGCTCAACAGCATCGCGGTGGGCCTCGAGGTCACGGGTGCCTTCCTGCTCACCTGGACTGAGTTCACCGATCAGGATCTGCTGGTGTCGCGCGGCGAGCTGTGATGGGGTTCGCTCCGTTTGCCGCGGCGGCCTGGCTGTTCGTGGTCGGCCTGTACGGAGTGGTGTCCAGCCAGAACCTGGTGCGGACGGTGCTCAGCCTCACCGTGGTGCAGTCCTCCACCTACCTGGTGCTGCTGGGGGTTGGCTACCGCCACGGCGCCAAGGCGCCGATCGTCGCCGACATCCCGACGAGCTCGCGGCTGGTGGACCCCGTCACCCAGGTGCTCGTACTCACCGACATCGTCATCGAGGCCACCGTCCTCGCCCTGCTGCTGGCGCTGGTCGTCCAGGCCCACAAGCGCTTTGGCAGCGTGGATCCTGCGCGGTTGCGCGCGCTGCGCGACTGAGTGCCGTGGCGCACCTGAGCTCGCTGCCGGTCGTCGTCCCGTTCCTGATCGCGCCGCTCCTGGTGACCGTCGGGACGGTGGCGCCCCGCTGGTGCGAGGACGCCGCGGCGACCACGGTCGCGGTCAGCGTGGTGGCGATCTGCGTATTGCTGGCGATCCACACGGGCGGCGCGCCCTTTGCCTACTGGATGGGGGGCTGGCGTCCCGAGCACGGTGTGGCCGTGGGCATCGGGCTCGCCATCGACCCGCTCGGCGCCGGGCTGGCCGCCTTCGCCGCGGTGATGGTGGCGGCAGCGCTGGCCTACTCGCTGCACTACTTCGACGCCGTCGGAGGACTGTTTCACGGGCTCATGCTGCTGTTCCTGGCCGGCATGGTGGGCTTCTGCCTGACCGGCGACCTGTTCGACCTGGTGGTGTTCTTCGAACTGATGAGCGTCGTCGCCTATGGGCTGACGGCCTACCGGATCGAGGAGCGCGCGCCGATCCAGGGCGCCATCAACTTCGCCATCACCAACAGCATCGGCGGCTACGCGATGTTCATCGCGGTGGCGATGCTCTACGCCCGTACCGGCGAGTTGAACATGGCCCAGATCGGCGCGGCTCTGGACGGCCATCACGCGGATGCGCTGGTGACGGTCGCCATGGTGCTGTTGTTCCTCGGGTTTCTCACCAAGGCGGCCGCGGTGCCGCTGCATTTCTGGCTGGCCGATGCCCACGCCGTGGCGCCGATCCCGGTGTGCGTCTTGTTCTCAGGGGTCATGGTGGAGCTGGGGATCTACGCGGTGGCGCGGCTGTACTGGGTCGTGTTCGCCGGCGCGATCGCGCCTCACGCCGGCGCCCTGCGCGCGATCCTGGTGGCCGTCGGGGTGACGACGGCGCTGCTGGGGGCGGTGATGTGCGTCCTGCAACGCCACATCAAGCGAATGTTGGCCTTCTCGACCATCGGCCACGTCGGCATGTTCGTCTGCGGGATCGGCCTGCTCGGCGGCAAGGCGCTGACCGGCGTGGCGGTGTTCATCGTGGGACATGGGCTGACCAAGGCCGCCCTGTTCATGGTCTGCGGAATCCTCCTGCACCGCTTCCGAACCGTCGACGAGTACGACCTGCACGGCCGCGGGCGCGAGGTGCCCCTGGCCGGCGTGCTCTTTGCCCTGGGGGCGGTCCTGCTGGCGGCGCCACCGCCGTTCACCGAGTTTCAAGGCAAGGCCCTGATCGAGAGCGCGTCCTCGGAGGCGGGTTACGGGTGGCTGATCGCGGTGTTCGTCGTCGTCTCGGCCCTCACCTCGGGGGCGCTGCTGCGTGTCACGGGCCGGGTGTTCTGCGGCTGGGGGCCGAGCCACGGACCCGATCCTCGCCAGGCGCGCGCCGCGCACGAGCGGGTGGACGAGACGCGCGAGGATCGCCGCCATACGCCGCCGCTCATGCTCCTCGTTCCGGCGACGCTGCTTGTGGCCACCGCCGTCGTCGGGCTGATCCCGGGGGCCGTCCCCTGGGTGGCCAGGTCCGCGGCGGGATTCGTGGATCACCGGGCCTATGCGACCTGGGTCCTGCAGGGCCGCGCCGCGCACTGGCCGCCGGCGCCACCCACGCGCGTGGAGGCCGTCGACGTCGTGCTGGGCCTGCTGACGCTGGGGGGCGCGTTCGGGGTGGCGTACGCCGGGCTGTTTGGCCGGACGCTTCTCGGTCGGGTGCCGCGCGGCATCCACGCCGGGGGACGCGGGTTGGTGGTCGGCCTGCGAGGACTGCACTCCGGCCATATCGGCGATTACATCGCCTGGTGGACCACCGGCGCTGGGCTGCTGGGGGCGGCCTGCCTGCTCGCCCTCCGCTGAGGGGGGAGAGA
>DASXCN010000430.1:0-3035 GCA_036491155.1 Solirubrobacteraceae bacterium
GGCGAAGCGGTCGACGTCCACCCCGGGGGCGACGACGTGCAGCCGGCCCGCCAGCCGCCCGCGCGGGTCCAGGTCCTGCGCCACCGCGCGCGAGGGCGCCACCACCAGCGCGGCCGAGGCGGCGGCGGCGCGGATGGCCACGGCGAGCAGGCGTCCAGGGGCGAAGTCGTTGTGCACGAAGACGTAGGCCCCGCCCGCCCCGGCCAGCCGGCGGGCGATCGCGGTCCGCATCCCCCAGGCCACCAGCAGGTCGGGTTCGAGGTTGCGCACGAGCCTGCGCACCTCGCGCGCATGGGCCAGCAAGGCGTACGTAGCGCGCACTCGGGTCGCCGCGCCGTCTCGCAGCGCCAGGCTGCGGCCGGGCAGGACCAGCGTGCCCAGTCCTGCCGCTCGAGCCTGTGTAGCCAGCGGCCCCTCCGGGCAGGCGACGAGCGCGTCCCCCGGGACGGCGAGCGCCCAGTCGAGGAGGAGGCGCTCCGCGCCGCCCGCAGCGGCCGAGTAGCTGATGAACAGGACCCGGGGCAAGCTGTCCGCAGGCTATCCCGCCGGCCGCCTGGGCGGGCTGAACGCCGGGTCACGATCGCCGCGCGCCGCCGGGCGTGCCCCATAGACTGCCGTCGGTGGCGACTATCGCATCACGTCCAGCGACCAGACCGCGGGTCGCGCTGGTTCACGACTTCCTGCTCGACGTCAGGGGGGCCGAGCGGGTGTTCCTCCAGCTGTGCGCCATGTGGCCGGAGGCTGACATCTTCACCGCCGTCTATGACCCCGAGGGGACCGAGGGCCGATTCGCCGATCGAGCCGTCCAGGCG
This sequence comes from Solirubrobacteraceae bacterium, assembly GCA_036491155.1. GTDB lineage: Bacteria > Actinomycetota > Thermoleophilia > Solirubrobacterales > Solirubrobacteraceae > Palsa-465. Next base: position 813 of record DASXCN010000430.1, read on the forward strand.
TCGTTTCTGCAGCGGGTGCGACCGACGGCGAGGACCTTCCGGGCGCTGTTGCCGCTCTATCCGAGCGCGATCGAGTCCCTGGACCTGTCGGGGTATGACCTGGTGGTCTCCAGCTCGTCGGCCTGGGCGCACGCGGTGCGGTGCCCTGAGGACACGGTGCACGTCAGCTATTGCCACAACCCGTTCCGCTATGCGTGGAACGACCGCGACAGTACGCTGGCCCGCCGCAACCCGGTGACGCGGAGGTTCCTGCGCACGGCATTTCGCCGCTGGCGGCAGTGGGACTGGGCGGCGGCCCAGCGCACGACGCGCTACGTCGCCAACTCCCGCATCACCCAGGCGCGGATCCGCACCTACTTCGGACGCGAGGCCGACATCGTCCACCCGCCGGTCGACACCCGGCGCTTCTCCCCGGGTCCGGTGAGCGACTACTACGCCGTCGTGTCCGAGCTGATGTCCCACAAGCAGATCGACGTGGCCATCGACGCGTTCAATGCCCTGCGCCGGCCCCTGGTCATCGTCGGCGACGGGCCGGCCGCCCGGGCACTGCGCCGCAAGGCCGGTCCGACGATCCGCTTCACCGGGCGGGTGTCGGACGCCGAGGTCGCCCGGACGCTGCAGGGCGCTCGCGCGCTCGTTCTCACGGCCGTCGAGGAGTTCGGGATCGCCGCGGTCGAGAGCCAGGCCGCCGGCCGGCCCGTCATCGCCCGCGCCGGCGGAGGCGCATTGGAGACGGTCATCGAGGGCGTCACCGGCTGCCTGTGGTCCGGCGGGTCGGACGAGTTGGCGGCCGCCGTCCTCGGCTTCGACGACGCCGACATCGACCCCGAGGCCTGCGTCCGTCATGCGGCGCGGTTCGACTCCTCCGCCTTTGTCGATGGGATGCGCAACGAGGTTGCGATGGCGATGGACGCCGTCGTCCAGCCGCTCGGCAGCGACGACCCTCCGCTCGCCTCGACGCGCCTGGTCCGGCGCGGCGCGAGGGAAACGTCGCTCTGAGCGCCGGCGCGACAGCCGGCGCGGCGCGGATCGGTCGCGCCCGGCGGCTGTGCCTCAGCGCGGCCGCGGCGGGCCTTCTGGCCGGCCCGACGGCGCTGGCCTTCTTCAGCGGGGGCTACTTTGCCGAGGCCCGTGCGTGGGCCGGGCTCGGGGCGTGGGTGCTGGCGGCGATCGCCGCGGCGGTGGCGCCGGGGGGAATCCCGCGCGACCGGGTGACCGTGTTGACGCTCGGCAGCCTTGCCGCCCTGGCGGCCTGGACCCTGTTGTCGCTGTTGTGGGCGCCGATCGCGGGCAACGCGTATGGAGCAGGCCAGATCGTTGTCCTGTACCTCGGAGCGCTGGCCGCCGCGACGATGGTTCTCCGCTGGCACCCGGCCCAGCGCTGGGTGGAGCCGGCGATGGCCGCCGGCGCGTTGATCGTGGTCGGCTATGGCCTCTCTGAACGGCTGCTGCCCGGACTGCTGACGTTCGCGCGGTCGGTCAGCGCGCAGGGTCGGCTCGAGCAGCCGCTCACCTACTGGAACGCGATGGGTGAGCTGGCCGCCATCGGATTCGTGCTGTCGGCCCGCTTGGCCGGCAGCGATGATCGTCCGCGGTGGTTGCGCGCCGCCGCCGCCGCGGCGGCCGCTCCGTTGGGTCTGGGGCTGTACATCTCGTTCTCTCGTGGGGCGCTCTTCGCGTGCGTCGCCGGGCTGGTGGCCCTGATCGTCCTGGCGCCCCGGCGTGAGCAGTTGACGGCGATCCTCGTGACCGTGAGCGCCGGGGTGCTTGCTGCCGTTGCCGCCGCACCGTTCAAGGAGGTGACGGGCCTGAGCGGCGGCTCGGCCACGCGTGAGCAGCAGGGTGTGATCGCGCTCGCGCTGGTCGCGGCCGTCATCGCGGTGGCGTTCCTGGTGTCGTGGCGGCTGGTGCCCCGGGAACGTCCGGCTGAGCTCAAGCTTCCACGTCACGCGGCGTCCTTGGCGCTGGCGGTGATCTGCGTCGGTCTTGCCATCGCGATCGTGTCGGGAGCGAAGGAGAGCTCGACGCGTCCCCTCAGCGGCGGCGCGAGTCGTCTGACGACCCTTCAGAGCAACCGCTACGCGTACTGGCGGGTGGCGCTCCGGGCGTTCGGTGATCAGCCCCTGAGAGGCGTCGGCGCCGGCGGCTGGGCGGTGTACTGGCTGCGCTACCGGCCGATCGCCGAAGGCGCCCAGGACGCGCATTCGCTGCCGCTGCAGACGC
>DASXCN010000431.1:0-1885 GCA_036491155.1 Solirubrobacteraceae bacterium
AAAGCTGGAGCATCCGAACCAGCCACCGCAGAGGCTAGAGCCGTACACCTCGACAGTGCCGGACACGACGGGCTCAAGCGACGAATCTGCCCACGCCTGATAGCGGCGATCAACGCGTCCAGTGGCGTGATCGACGTAGACGCCGAACGCCGATCGGGCCTCACTTGCCGCACGCGCCACGGGAGCGAGCAGCAGCACGACGAAGGTGCAGAGCAGCGCGACTTTGGTAGAAGATTGGTAGACCCCGCGCTCAGAACAGCCCGATTTGCAGGGCAGAAGTCGATACGGCGGGTGGGATTCGAACCCACACGTCCCGAAGGACAGAGGCTTTTGAGGCCTCCGTGTCTACCGTTCCACCACCGCCGCGGTGGAGGCGAAGTCTAGGGGCGCGCGCCGTCGAGGATCAGGTCCAGCAGCGGATCCATGAGCGCCGGCGCCCCCGCCGCCAGGCCGGCCGGGCCGCCTTCGGCGGCCGTCAATTCGCGGACGGACAGGCCGGCGCGGGACGCGATGAGCGCGCCCGCGGCGTAGTCCCACAGGTTGACGCCGCGCTCGTAGTAGGCGTCGTAGCGTCCGCAGGCCAGCCAGCTGAGGTCCAGCGCGGCCGAGCCGGCCCGGCGGATGTCGCGGACGCGGGGCAGCACGCGTCCCATCACCACGGCCTGCTTGGCCCGGACCGCGGCGTCGTAGGCAAAGCCGGTAGCCACGAGCGCCGTGGCCAGATCCTCGCGTGAGGAGCCCGAGATCGGCCGGCCGTTGAGCGTGGGCGAGCCCGAGCGGGTGGCGGCGAAGGTCTCCTCGCGAACCGGGTCCAGCACCACCCCCACCACCATCCCCTCGCTGTCCTGGCAGGCCACGCTCACCGCGAACTGGGGGATCCCGAAGAGGAAGTTGACGGTGCCGTCGAGGGGATCGACGATCCAGCGCAGCGCTCCGTCGCCGGTGGCGCCGCCCTCCTCACCGAGGATCGCGTCATCGGGGCGCCGCTCGCCCAGCACACGGCGGATCTCGGCCTCGGCGGCCAGGTCGGCCTCGGACACGGGGTCGGTCGCCGTGCTCTTGGTCCGCACCGCCCGGATATGGCCGCCAAAGCGCGACATCAGCTCTCGCGCCGCGGCGCCCGACGCCTCGTGCGCGATGGCCAGCAGTTCGTCTTCGGAGACGCTCATCTCGAGCCGTTGTACTAGATCCGCGGCGCACGCTTGCGTCTGCCCGGTAATGATCCGCCCCTATGCAGGCCCTGGACACCGCCACCCAGCTGACCCGATTCGAGCGCCGGGGCGCCGGCACCGACGCTGAGCGCCGCGCTGCCATCTGGGTGGCCGGCCAGCTGCGCGGCGGCCGGCGCCGGGCGAACCTGCAGACGTTCTGGTGTCGGCCCAACTGGGCGCTGGCCCAGGCCTGGCACACGCTGGCCGCGATCGTCGGCAGCCTGCTGGCGGTCCACCACGGCTTCCTGGGCGGCACGATCGTCCTGGCGGCGCTGGTCTGCGTGGTCGCCGACGGCCTCACCGGTTACTCCCCGGGGCGCCGGCTCACCCGAGAGCACGCCAGTCAGAACGTGGTGAGCCGCGTGCCGGCGCAGGCCGGCGCGCCCGCTGCCCCCGAGGCGCCGGCGCGCGTTCGCCTCCTCGTCACCGCCAACTACGACGCCGGCCGCACTGGCCTGGCCTACCGCACCTGGCTGCGAGCCCCCGCGGCACGCCTGAAACGACTGGGCGGGCCGGTCAGCCTGGGCTGGGTAGGCTGGCTGTCTCTCGCGATGGTGTGGCTGCTGGCTGTCGCCGTCCTTCGCCACCAGGGCAGCACGGGCACCCCGATCGGGATCGCGCAGCTGGTGCCCACCGCCGCCCTGGTCCTCGCGCTGGCGCTCCTGCTCGAGCTC
>DASXCN010000432.1:0-3696 GCA_036491155.1 Solirubrobacteraceae bacterium
CCCGACAAGTGGACGGTCGCCACCGCGGCGGACCGGCTGCGCAGCGAGGGCGACCAGTGGAAGGGCATCGCGCGCCAGGCCCGCAAGCTGCCCTCGGCGCCGTCCGGCTGACCGCGCATGTGCGAGGGTGAACTGCAGCACTATCGTGCAATTCACCCTCGTCGCGGACACAGAGGACGCTGGGGGAACCGCGCGGTACCGTAGAAACCAGAATGGAGGAGCCCAGCGCACAGCCCCCGGCGATCCTGGCCGGCGACGCCGAGCGCGAGCACAGCACCCAGTTGCTCAGCCAGGCTGTGGTGGAGGGACGGCTCACGCTCGAGGAGTTCTCCGATCGCGTGGGGCGCGCCCAGGCCGCGCGGACGCGCGAGGACTTGGCCACGCTCACGCGCGACCTGCCGGCCGCACCGCCCGCATCCGCGGCGTCCACCGACCTGGTGGCGGCCCAGCACCGCCACGTCGCCTTCTGCAGCCGGCTGGTGCGCTCGGGCCCGTGGGAGCTGGCGTCCCGATCTGAGTTTCGCTCGATCTTCGGCACCATCACGCTCGATCTCTCGCAGGCGCGGCTGCCCGGATCCGAGGTCGACCTCGAGATCTTCAACCTCTTCGGCACCGTGACCGTGCTGGTGCCCGACAGCGTGGACGTCAGCGTGACCGGCGGCGGCATGTTCGCCAGCCAGGTGATCCAGCCCCACACGGTGCCGCCGGTGGCCGGCGCGCCCAAGCTGCGCATCAACGCCCGCGGACCGGGCGGCACGCTCTACGTGCGCGCCAAGAAGACCTGACCCGCCCGTGCTCATCGCCGTGACCGACCACGCCGCCGAGCGCTTCCGCCAGCGCGTGCGCGGCTCACTGGAGGCCAAGACCGAGATCGCCGGCCGCGTCGCCCGCGCGCATGCCGCCGGTCGCGTCGAGCCCGGCCAGCGGGGCTCCGTGCTGGTGCGCGACCTCGACCGGCGCGACCTGGTGTACGTGTGCCGTCCCGAGGGCGAGGAGCTGGTGGTGACCACGCTGTGGGAGCAGGGCGGGGACGCCGCCGTGCCCCGGCGCTTCACCGACGCCCTGCGTCGCGACGACCATCACGTCCGCTGAGTCTCGCCCGACCGGCGCGCAGGAGCCGAGAGCTAGCCTCAAGCACCATGCCATCACTCGCCACCCGCCCCCTCGGCCGCTCCGGCCTGGACACCTCCATCGTCGGCCTCGGCTGCAACAACTTCGGCCGCCGTGCCGACCTGGCCACCACCCGCGCGGTCGTCGACGCCGCGCTGGAGGAGGGGGTCACCTTCTTTGACACCGCCGACATCTACGGCCGCGGCCAGAGCGAGGAGTACCTCGGCGAGGTGCTGCAGGGCCGCCGCGACAAGGTGGTCCTGGCCACCAAGTTCGGGATGGACATGGGCGACGGGCGCGGCCCCCGCGGCTCACGCGACTACGTCCTGAATGCCATCGACGCGTCGCTCGCCCGCCTGCGCACCGACGTCGTCGACTACTACTGGTACCACCAGCCCGACGGGGTGACCCCGATCCGTGAGACTCTCGAGGCCCTGCACCAGCTCGTCCAGGCCGGCAAGGTGCGGGCCATTGGCGCCTCCAACTTCGACGGTGACCAGCTGCGGGAGGCGGCCGCCGTCGCCGAGGAGCACGGGCTCACTCCGTTCACCGCGGTCCAGAACGACTACAGCCTGCTCGAGCGTGAGGCCGAGCGCGAGGTCCTGCCCGCCTGCGCGGAGCTGGGCATCGGCTTCGTCCCCTTCTTCCCCCTCGCCTCGGGGCTGCTGACCGGCAAGTACCGCCGCGGTCAGACGGCGCCGCAGGGCACCCGCCTGGCAGGCCGTGACCAGGTCGCCAGCGCTGCGCAGTTCGATCTGCTCGAGGCCATCCAGGGGTTCGCCGACGAACGCGGCGTCCCCATGATCGACGTCGCCATCGGCGCCCTGCTGGCCCACGACGTGGTGTCGTCGGTGATCGCGGGGGCCACCAAGCCCGCGCAGGTCCGCGCCAACGCCGCCGCCGGCCGCTGGTCCCCCACCGAGGACGATCTCGCGGCACTCAGCGACGTGCTCTCCGCCCACGCCGTGTGACCACCGCCACTCCGACGCCGTGCCCCGACGCGCCATCGAATCTCCCCGCCCCCGGTTTCCGATGTGGGCGAAGTTCGCGGCGGCCCTGGCGGTCGGGGTGATCCTGCTGGTGGCGCTGGTCATCTTCGTCAACAACAACAACACCGATTCCAACCAGACCCTGACGCCGTCTGAGCAGGCCAAGGTCAACCGGGAGGCCGCCCGCGTCGTCGCCGCCGACCAGGCGCCGCACTTTGTGGTGCTCAAGTCGGGGGAGAGCCCGCACGCCGGGATCGTGCGCACCGTGCACGCCGCGATGGCGAGCCTCGTCAACAAGGGCGTCGTCGACGGGCCACTGCAGCGCGTGCGCTGTACCCGCACCGGCGGCCACAGCGGCGCGTCCACCGGCTCCGGCCGTCAGGCCTTCACCTGCATCGCCACCGCCGACAACGTCAATTACGACTTCGTCGGCGTGGTGCAGGTTCCCACTCACCGCCTGACCTACTGCAAGCGCGACGTGCCGCCCGTGCCGTCGCAGAACATCCCGATCAGCGCCGCCTGCACCGCATAGAGGCGCGGGGCCTCAGCGCCAGGCGACGGCTCCGGGTGCCCGCGAATGCGGCGAGAAGCGCACCGACAGGATCCGCGCATGTCGCGGCAGGCTGAAGGCCACGCAGCCGTCGCGGGTCTCCCCCACCCCGACCAGGCTCTCGAAATCCGCCAATGGCGTCTCGCACACCCCCTGCTTGGCGAACAGCGGCGACGCGAGCCCCGCGGTGCTGAGGATCGACCAGTCCCCCGACGCGGTGCTGTCGTAGGTCGCGCCGGCCACGCCCTGGATGGTGACCTGGACGCCGGTGGCGCGCTGGCCGGGCAACAGCTTGGACCCGGTGTCGGTCAGGGGGTCCAGCACCTTGGTCACGGTGACCAGCAGAGTGGAGCTCCCGGCGTGGACGCGCAGGGCGGTGCCCACCGGCGCTCCGTGCGGCCGTGCCCGCGCCCGCCGGCGACGCCGCGCCGCAGGAGCGCTCGAGGTCGAAGAGCCGCTCACGCTGGTCGAGGTCGACCCCGCCGGGCCCGCCGAGCCGTGCGTCGAACCGCCGTGCCCCGAGCCACCGCACGCGGAGACGCCCAGGGCCACGGCTGCGCCCAGGATGGGCATGGCTCGCACCAGCGGGCCGCTGAGGATGCATCGGCGCCTGGCCACCGTCGCGCAACATACCCAGCCCGCACGAAGTTGACGAGCGCACGGGACAAATGGCGTCGTCCCGATGGGCGCACCTGCCCCACCGGGACGCGCAGCTTTCGCCCCCAGCTTTCTGACTCCTGCGGCGCGAGATCGGATCTCCGCCGCCGGCTGCCCGGGGACAGCAAATCGGTTTGTACCCCTGTAGTGAGCAACGACGCAAAACTCGTATATCTCGCGCGCAAAGTGGCGCGCGGGGGTTGCTGCGACCGATAATGCGGGGCGATGGCCTACGACGAGGATCTCGCTAACCGCATCCGGGAGCTGGTCGCCGGCGAGCCCGGCGTGGTGGAGCAGAAGATGTTCGGCGGCCTGGCCTTCCTCATCGGCGGTCACATGTCGGTGAGCGCCAGCGGCCGCGGCGGGCTGCTGCTGCGCGTCGCGCCCGAG
>DASXCN010000433.1:0-9709 GCA_036491155.1 Solirubrobacteraceae bacterium
GCCTCCCGGGAGCCCTCGCTGAGCTGGCTGAGCAGGAGATCGGCGGCGACGGTGCCGATCTCTCGCTGGGGCACCCGGACCGAGGTCAGCGGCGGACGGAGGCGATCGACGAACGGCATGTCGTTGAACCCGGTGACCGAGACGTCCCCTGGACAGGCCAGACCGCGGGCCTCCAGGGCGTCATAGCACCCGATGGCCAGCCGATCATTGGCGGCCACGACGGCAGTCACGCCCGGTGCCCCGTCCAACAACGAGGCGCACGCCAACTGGCCCTGCGCCTCGGTGAAGGCATCGGAGAAGGCGACCTGCTCGGCGCTGACCTCCAGTCCAAGGTCGGCCATCGCCTCCCGGAAGCCGAGATGCCGCAGGTGCCCCGTCGAGAGGTTCTGGGGGCCACCAACGTGACCGATGCGCTGGTGGCCGAGCGCGGCGACGTGGTTGACCGCCAGACGGATGCCCTCACGGTCATCGACGCTAACCGCGGGCAGCGAGCCGTCCTCGAGGCGGCGGTTGACCAAGACCATCGGGGCGCCCCCGGCGGCGACGTCGGCGAGCAGCTCGGTGTCCAGGCGTGCCGTCGCGGCAATAAACCCGTCCACCTGCCGCGCCCGCATCGCGTCCATCTGGCTACGCTCGCGCCCGGCGTCATTGTCGGTATTGACGATCAGCGCGGTGTAGCCGGCGCCGCCGAGCCGATCCTCGATCCCACGCATGATCGGCGGGAACAGAGGATTGGTCAGATCCGGGATGAGGACACCGACGGTGTAGGAGCGATTAGTTTTCAACCCGCGGGCGATCGGATTGGGCCGGTAGCCCAACTCCTCGGCTACACGGAGAACCCGTTCGGCCGTCTCCTCGTTGACCAGTGCCCGCGTCTGCGCGTTGAGCGCGCGCGACACGGTGCCCGGGTGGACCTCGGCCAGGCGAGCGACGTCCCGAATCGTCACGGCGTCACGCACAGCTCGATTATGCCCGGGTCCCTGGCTCACGCCGCTCGTGTCACACCCTCGGACGTGGCTCAGACCACCGCGGGCCGGCGGCTGCGACTGCGCTCGACCACCGCGTCGAGATCCTCGCCCAGGTCAGACAGCATCACGATGGCAGCATTGCGCCCCGGCCCGCCGGTGACCGAGCCGCCCGGGTGCGTCGTACCTCCGGTCTGATAGAGGCCGGGGATCGGCATGCGATGCTGCGCCCAGCCCGGGGCGGGACGCAGCCCACCGCTGTTGGCCAGCGAGCGGTCACCGCCGTGGAAGGTGCCGTGCCACATATGGGGATTCGCGCGCTCGAGGTCCACTGGGGACACGATCAGCTCGGCCAGCATCGTCTCGTCCACCAGGTTCGGGGCGGCTCGGCGCAGATGCGCCAGATGCTCGTGGGCGATCGCCTCCCGCAGGCGTTCCCACTCGCCGGGGCCGCCACCCGGGTCGTAGGGCTGCATGCCGAGGATCTTGACCGTGTGGTGTCCGGCCGGCGCTCGGCTTGGATCGGCCACCGACGGAGCGGGGAACAACAGCCACGCCCCATCGTGCACGAGCCGCCCCTCGCAGACGTCGCGGCCCATGCGCAGCACGTCCTCCGGCCACCCGGCGACGCCGGCGGACACGACCTCCAGGAGCTGTCCGTCTCGGGCCGAGTATCGCGGTGGCTCGGTGGTGGCGTAATGCGCTGCGAAGGCGGACACTCCGGGCTCGTAGGTATCGATCCCATAGCGGAAATCGTCATCCCAGAGCGCGTCCGGTGCCATCTGGATGAGGTCCTTGACGTGGATGGTCGACACCACCGCCTCCCGGGCGACATGGCGGACGCCGTCCTCGGTGACGACCCCGGTGCACCGACCGTCGTCGACGATCAGCTCCACAACGCGGGTGTCACAGACCACCTCCCCGCCGTGGCGCTCGATCACCTCCACCAGGGCTCGGGCGAGCTCGCCCGACCCGCCTCGCGGAATTGTCCAGCTGCGGCGCTGGCGGCCGAAGATGATCGAGTAGGCGAGCGGACCGGAGCCGGCCGAATCAACCGGCTGGCCGGTCTGGAACGCCATCCAGACCATGAACGCGCGGACATGGCGGCTCTCGAACTCGTGTCGTATGACCGCCCAGGCGCTCATCGCGGCTCGCCGGCGCCAGCGCGCCTCCCCCTCTCGGCCCTGCAGCAGCTCCTCAAAGCGCGGGCCGAGACCCACCGGGGTGAATCGCTGGCGGTTGAAGACGTCCTTGACCGCGTCGTACTCAGTGAGGAGGCGGCGATACGCCTGCTCGTCGGCACGCGAGAACCGCGCGATCTCCTCGCAGGTGCGCTCGAGGTCCAGCCACATAGTCAGCGACTCGCCGTCCGGGAAGACGACGTGGGCCACGGGATCGGGCTGGATGTAGGTCAAGCCGTGCTCGGCGATGAGTCCGAGCTCGTCGTCGACCAGGAGCGGGTTGGTCTGAATGAGCGTGTGTCCAGTTGAGCACGAGTCCAGCTTGAAGCCGGGCAGCAGCAACTCCTCGGAGGCGACGCCGCCCCCGGGGGTCGCGCGCGCGTCCAGAACGCGGCAGCGGCGCCCGGCCAGGGCCAGGTAGGCGGCGGTGATCAGGCTGTTGTGGCCCGCACCGGCGACGACGACATCCGCAACCGCGGACGGTCCGCCGGGGCCGGTCACGAGGCGTCGGTCGCCGTGGTTACCGCGCCGCCGAGGTACAGGGCGCCGATCTCCGGGTGCTCCAGCACCTCGCGGCCCGAGCCGGTCAGCCGCACGATGCCGTTCTCGAGCACGACCCCGTGCGCGCTGAGCTTGAGCCCGGCGCGGGCGTTCTGCTCGACGAGCAGGATCGTCTTGCCCTGCTGGTTCATCTGCTCCACCATGCCGAACACCATCTGCCGGGTCTGCGGGTCCAGCCCCATCGAGGGCTCGTCGAGCATGATCAACTCCGGGTCGAGCATCAGGCAGCGCGCGAACTCGACGAGTCGCTGCTGACCGCCCGACAGGCTCCCGGCCTTCTCGGTGGCGCGTTCGCGCACGATCGGGTACAGCTCCTCCACCGCCGAGAGCCGGCGCCGTACCAGGGCCTGATCTGACACCGTGAACGCGCCCATCTCCACGTTCTCGCGCACCGTCATGTCTCCGAACAGGCTGTGGGCCTGGGGGATCTGCGCAATCCCTCGCATCAGGATCTCCTTCGGCGTCAGACCCGACACGAGGTCCCCGCTGAAGCGGATCTCGCCCTGGCGGGGCCTCAGGAGTCCGCTGATGGTGGCCATCAGGGTCGATTTGCCCGCGCCATTGGGGCCCACCACGCATGTGATCTCGCCGCGGGGCACTTCGAGCGAGACCTGCTTGATGATGTCGCCGCCGCCGTACCCGGCGCTGACCTCAGACAGGGTCAGCAGCGCCGGAGGTTCGCCCAGCTTCGGGTTGGCCGACGTCCGCACCGGCACCACCGACACGTGGTGACGGTCGTGGCGCACCGCCTGCTCGGTCAGCGCCAGCTGGGTGGCCGGTTCGTCCTCGCCGCCGAGGTAGGCGTCGAGCACCGCCGGGTTGGTTCGCACCTCGGCCGGTGTTCCCGAGATGAGCGCGGAGCCCTGGCTGAGCACCGTGATCCGGCTGCACAGGCTCATCACGAACTCCATGTTGTGCTCCACCACCAGGATCGTCTTGCCCTGCCGGTTGAGATCGCGGATGCGATCAGCCAGGTGGGTGATGAGCGTCGGGTTCACGCCGCCGGCGGGCTCGTCGAGCAGCAGGATCGCGGGGTCGGCGACCAGCAGCGACGCGAGCTCGAGCAGCTTGCGCTGGCCGTAGGAGAGATTGCCGGCCGGTTCGTGAGCAAGGCGGGTGATCCCGACGAAGTCCAGGAGTTCCATGGCACGGCGTCTCTCGCCGACCGAGCCGGCCAGGCGCATCACGCCGCGCAACCAGCCCTGCTCACGCTGAGTGGCCACCAGCATGTTCTCCAGCACGGTCAGGCGGGTGAACAGACGTGTCAACTGAAACGTGCGTCCGATGCCGAGGGCAAACACCCGGTCGGGCGGAGCGTTCGTGATCTCGGTGCCGTTAAAGCGCACCTCTCCCTGCTGGATCCGCTCGTAACCAGTGACCACGTTGAACAGGGTCGTCTTGCCCGATCCGTTGGGGCCGATCAATCCGTTGATCTCACCCTCGCGGACCTCGAGGTCACACAGAGACAGCGCGGTGACACCCCCGTAGGCCTTGGTGACGCCCTTGACCTCGATCAGATTGCTCATTGCGCCGCCCCGGCCACGCCGCCACGCACCTTGGCGTCGCGTTCGGCGGATGCGTTCTGGGCAGCTTTGGCACGCCGGCGCTCCAGCAGCGCGCTCACCCCGGGGACGACCCCGCGGGGCATGATCAGGATGACGGCCAGGAACAGGATTCCGTAGGCGATCAGGTACGTGGCGTTGCTGGAGAACGTCTGGGTCAGGTACTGCTGCAGAGACTCGAGTACCAGCGCGCCCAGCAGCGGTCCGACGATCGTGCCCAGCCCGCCCAGGAACGCCATCAGCGCGATCGACAGATCAAACAGGGGGTCGAAGGCGAACTGCGGATAAATCTGACCGACGAAGTCGAAATACAACCCGCCGACGATGCCGACGGGCACCGCGGACATGACAAAGGCGGTCAGCTTGACGCGCCGGGTCTTGACCCCGAGTCCGAGCGCCCGGTCCTCGTCGTCGCGCACCGCCAGCAGCTGCAGACCGAACCGCGAGCGCCGCACCAGCCAGGAGGTCAGGACGGTGAGGATCAGGACCACGAGCGCGACGTAGTAGAAGGGCGTGTTGAAGTTGGCGGCCGAGAATGGCGGCAGCGGTAGCAGGATGCCCGACGTCCCGCCGGTGAAGCCGAGGTTGAACGCGGCCAGCTGGAAGATGAAGAAGATGGCGATGGTGACCACCACGAAGGTGTGCCGACGGGTGCGCAGCGCCACCAGGCCAACCGGGATGGCGATCAAGCCGGCGACGAGGCCGCCGAACAGCAGCAGCGCGAACACCGGCCAGCCCCCCGCCACATGCCAATCGCGCGCCGCCACCGCGACCGCGTAGCCCCCGCTGCCGAAGAACACCGCGTGGCCCAGTGCCAGGTAGCCGGAGTATCCGCTGAAGATGTTCCACGCCGACGCCGCCACCATGAACACCAACGCGAAGAAGGCGATCGACGTGGTCGTCGGGTCGGTGACCAGCAGCGGGAACGCCACGAAGATCGCCGCGATCACCGCGACCACGCCCAGGCTGACCCCGCGCCTGAGTGGTGGCGCCGCCGTCACGGGGGGCGCCACGTCCTGCCCAGTGTGCGTCTCGGTCTCGCTCACTGGGCCCGGACCGCGCTTCGCCCGAACAGCCCCTGGGGCCGGAACGACAGGACGATCACCAGCGCGACGAAGTAGACCAGCGGCGCCCAGGTCGGAGACCACGCCACCGCCACCACGTCGTTGATCACCAGAATGAACACCGCGGCCGCCATCGCCCCCCCGATGCTGCCCATCCCACCGAGGATCACGATCGCCAGCAGGCGTGAGATCAGGTCATAGCCGGTGTTGGGGTTGAACGAGTTCGTCGCGCCGAACACCATCCCGCCAACCGCCGTGACGGCGACGCCGATCCCAACCGAGATCGTCCGCACGCGGTTGACGTCGACCCCGATCAGGTCAGCCGCCGTGCGATTCTGCAGCGACGCGCGAACGGCCCGGCCGAACTTGGTGCGATAGAGGAGGTAATACAGCCCCGCCAGCAGGGCGATCGCCAGCGCAAAGCCGATCAGGTAGATGTCGGCGAGATAGAAGCCGAAGATGTGGATCGAGCTGTTGACGTACGAGGCCTGCAGCTGGACGAAGTCGACCCCGAAGAGAGCGGTCAGGACGCCCTCGATCACAATCGCCACCGCGTAGGTGACCAGAATCGACATCTGCGTCCGGTCCTGATCACGCAGGCGTCGCATGAAGCAGAACTCGACTGCCACCCCGAGGCCGAACATGAAGGGCACGGTGATCAGCAGACCGGGCAGCAGCCCGATTCCGAGGTGCACCGACAACTCGTAGCTGAGGTACGCCCCGAGGATCACCATCACGCCCTGGGCGATGTTGATGATGTCCATGACGCCGAAGATGAGCGTCAGACCGGCGGCCATCAGCGCGTAGACGCCGCCGGTGAGGATGCCATCAACGATCGCCTGCAGCAGAGCGGTGAACGACACTCCGCTCCTACTTCCAGGCCGGCTTTGGGTAGATCGGCGGCGTCGCGCCCGGCGTCGCCGTCGGGATCGACTGCACCAGGGTTCCGTTCTGCCACTGGAAGGTCAGGGTCTTTTGGGCGGTGTTCTCACCAAGTGGGTCGAACTTCACCGGGCCCTGGACGCTGTTCAGGGTGACCCCGCTCTTCAGGTAACTGGTGATCTTTGCCTGATCAAAGCCCTTCGTCGCCTGCACCGCCTGGGCCATTACCTGTCCGACCGAGTACGCCTCCGCAACGTCGGCGTTGACGTCCGATGGCGTCCCGCCGTACTTGGCGATGTACTCCTTGACCATCTGCTGGCTGTCGGCCTTCTTGAGGCCGCCGAACCAACCGTTGGGCACGAAGATGCCGTTCTCGTTTCCGGCGCCGACCGCCTTGACAAACTGGGCGCCCTGGTCGGGACCCGCGGTGGCGATGAACGCCTTGGGCTGGTAGTGCTGCTGGATGAAGACGTGGACGAACGCCGACACCGTCGGCACGTCGACCGAGCCGAGAAGGAACACCTGCGCGTGCGTCGTCGCCACCTGCCCGGCTATCGCCGTGTAGTCGGTGACCTCCTCCGGGAACACCTTGTTCAGCACAGTCTTGACACCCGCGGCCTCCAGGATCTTCTGCGCGACCGGCAACTGAGGCTGGGTGAACGGATCGTTGACGGTCGCGTAGGCAGCGGTCTTGGGCCGCTGGGCGGCGGGCAGCGAGGCCACCCACTGGGCAAAGGTGACGAGATTGTCCTTGACCGGGATCGACACGTCGAAGACGTTGTGCAGGCCGGCGCCGAACACCGTGGGGGCGCCCCCCGCTCCTTCGACGAAGGCGTATCCGTAGCGCGCGGCGATCCGCGCGGCCGGCACCGTCAGCAGCGACGAGAAGGGGCCGAATACCAGCGCGTCCTTGTTGGAACCGATCAGCTTCTGGTAGTTGGACACCACCTGGGCCGGACTGGAGGAATCGGAGAGGACGTCCAGCTTGATCTGGTGCCCGAGAAGGCCCCCCGCCTTGTTCTGGTCAGCGGCCCAGAGCTGATAGCCGCGCTGGAACGCCTGACCATCGGCGGAGAAGTCGCCCGACAGCGACAGCGACGTGCCGATCGTGATCGGCGCGCCCCCGGAACTCGAACTCGAGCTCGAACTGGGACTGCTACCGCCTCCGCCGGCGCTGGACGACGCACTGCTCGAACTGCCACAGGCCACGACCAAACCGGCGGCGGCCAGCGCCAAGCCGGTGCTCAGGCACTTGCGAAGGACTCTCATCTCCTCGTACCTCCCCTATCTCCCCGCGACGTCAGGCGGCGCGCGTTCGTCCTGCAATCGTTTGCAACGGCAACCTATCGCCCGCTGCTGGCGCTGTCAACCGCAAACGTGTGCAGTTGTCGTTAAGCCGGGGTCCGAGAGGAACCGACTACTTGGTCTGACAGAGAGCGACGGGGTTGCCGTCAGGATCAGCCACCGTCGCGATCCGCTCGCCCCAGGGCATGTCGTCAGCCTCGCGCAGGACTGTGACCTGTGCCTGCGCCAACCGGGCGAGCATCCCGTCGAGGTCGTCGACGTACACGTACATCTCAAAGCGAGGCCCGCTGCCAGGGGAGAGCCCGTATCGATCAGCGGCCCACTGCTGGTGGGTGACGGCAAGTTCCCCCGCGCCATCTCTGGTGAGCCCGACGTATCCCGGCTCGCCCTCGGGCGGGAGTTGGACGTGACGACGAAACCCGAGCAGCTCCCAGAACGACGCGACTGCCTCGACATCAGACGCGTAGGTCACCGGGAACGCACGCAGCGCCATGAGCGCAAGCCTACGGACTCAAGACGAAGCCGACGCCTGAGACGGGATCGCTCGATTCGGTGAGCCAACGCTCAAAGGACGGCTGGTTCGCCATCGCCTGTCATGCCTGCGTCGCGGTGGACGGCATGCTCGAGGAGCGAACGGACGACCTTCTGATGAGTGGGGGTGATTCGGACCCACAGTGCGCGTGCCGCGGGGTTGTTCTGCTGGATCAACGTCGCGAAGAGCAAGCCGCGGGGTTCGGTTCTGAACAGCAGCTCGGCTTGGAGGCCGAGGATCGAGTCCGCCGCGAGGAGCATGACGTCGGGGCTGCTCGTCTGCACCTTCCAGCCAAGCACCCGAGGCGCGGACGAGGGTCCTGCGAGGTTGAGACCGAGCCCGGTCCACCCAGACACCAGGCGCGCGCGCACGCGGAGGGGCGCTTCATTGAAGACCGCGTGAGCCCACTGCTCCGCGGTCCGCTGGCCGGCAGCGTCGACGATGAAGGCGTCTTCGTAGTCGACCCGGGAGAGGGTGCTGAGGCGTCGTGCGTCTGCCGGTAGCTGGACCTGGCTCACCCGGCCAGGCGCGGCGCCGCGATCGGTGTCTGTTGCCGCCGTCATCATCATCATGCCTCCATATATACAGTGATGTATATATTGAGGCTAGGCATCATCAACCGTCATGTCAACCGACCCGAGAGCTCGATAGCGCACCTGATGGCACCTCCGACCCGCACCCCCCGCTCGACCTGGATCGAGGCGGGCCTGCAGGCACTGGCCGCCGGCGGCCCCGACGGCGTGCGCATCGAGCCTCTGGCGACGTCCCTCGGAGTCACCCGTGGCAGCTTCTACGGGCACTTCGATGACCGGAGCGCGTTGCTCGAGGCGATGCTCGACACCTGGGAAGAGGCCGCGACCAACGAGGTCCTCGAGCAGGTCGAACAGCGCGGCGGCGACCCGCGCGCAATGATCAGGCACGCCGGCGCGCTCACCTTCAGCGAAACGCTCCTGCCGATCGAGCTCGCCATCCGCGACTGGTCACGACGCCAACCCGCCGTTGCGGAACGTCTGCGACAGGTGGACAACCGGCGGATGGACTATCTCCGCTCACTTTTCGGAGCCTTCTGCGCCGACGAGCGGGAAATCGAGGCGCGCTCGGTGCTTGCGTTCTCGCTCGCAATCGGCCACCACTTCATGGCCGCCGACCACGACCCACACACCCGCGCTGAGGCCCTCGAACTCGCCGTGCGGCAACTCCTCCGCTAAGGCATCAGACCCTACCCGTGATGCCCGACGCCGCGCGCTGCCGACAAAGCAACGCCGGCCACCACCGAACATTCGTCGATGCTCGCGCTGGCCGGGCCGGGTCCTAGCTTCTGGTCAGCCGGAAGACCGGATGATCCGGCGCGATCCGGCGCAGCTCCTCATCCGATGAGTCGGGCCCGACTCCGGCGAAGAACACGCCGACTTCGAATTTCCACTTCTTCAAATAGGCTCGCAGCAGCGGCGGCTTGTCCTCGTCGAGGACCTCGACCGCCGTAAACGGCTCTGTGCGCCGGCCGACACGGAGCCTCCCTTGGTTGCTCGCGCGCAGGTTCTTCACCCATTGCGTTTGACCGCGCGGGGAGACGAGGTAGTCGGTGTCGACGTAGCGGAGCAGGTTCACCGGGGTCTGGCGCCATTCGCCTGACTTGCGGCCCTTCACCTCGAGCACG
>DASXCN010000434.1:0-4340 GCA_036491155.1 Solirubrobacteraceae bacterium
CGACGAGACCGGAGCCGAGACGTTCAGCGTCGCCGCCTCGGTGCGCCGGGTCATCCGCGAGGCCGGCGGGCGGCGGGTGGGCGTGATCACGCCCTACGTCGACAGCCTCAACGACAAGATCCGCCAGAGCCTCGAGGACGATGGTCTGGAGGTCGCCGGCATCCACGGCCTCGGCATCACCGAGAACTTCGCCATCGCCGAGGTGGAGCCCGAGCGGATCGCGCAGTTCGCCTCGGAGTGCTTCGCGGGCTCCGACATCGACCTGTTGTTCGCGTCGTGCACCAACTTCCGCGCCATCGACGCGCGCGAGGAGATCGCAGCCGCCCTGGGCGTGCCCGTGGTCACCAGCAACCACGCCGCCCTGGTGTGCGTTCTGGATCAGATCGGCGCACCCGCGACGGTCTGAGCAGGTGGCCTAGCGATGTACGCCGCCGCCTTTGACTACGTCCGCGCATCTTCGTGGGCCGAGGCGGTGGAGCAGCTGCAACAGCTCGGCGACGAGGCGCACGTGATCGCCGGGGGCCAGAGCCTGGTCCCCATGATGATGCTGCACTACGCCGCGCCGTCGGCGCTCATCGACATCGGCGGCGCCGACGAGCGCACCATCGAGGTCGATGACGGGACGCTGGTCCTGTCCGCGCTGGTGCGCCATGTCGACCTCGAGCACTCCGCGGTCGTCGCCGAGCACGTCCCGATGCTCAGCCAGGCGGTGCGCCACATCGGCAACGTTCGCGTGCGCCAGCGCGGAACCATCGGCGGCTCGCTGGCTCATGGCGAGCCGGCGGCCGAGCTCCCGTGCGTCCTCATCGCGCATGGCGCGTCCGTCCACACGCTCGGTCCCGACGGAGAGCGGACCATCGCCGTCAACGATCTGCCGATCATGCAGCTGGTGACCTCCCTGAGGGAGGGCGAGCTCATCACCCGCGTCGAGGTGCCCACGCTGACCGAGGGCCAGGGCTGCTGGTTCATCGAGATGGCCCGGCGCCCGGGGGACTTCGCCATGGTCAACGTGGCGGCGATCGTCACCTGTGACGAAAGCGATACCTGCACCGCCGTGCGCCTGGTCCTGGGCGCGGTCGGCAACCGCCCGGTCGATGTGTCGCAGTCCGCCCAGGCTCTGGTCGGCCACGTCATCGACGAGGAGTCCAGCGAGGCGGTCGCCGCCGCCATCGCGGCCGAGGCGGAGGTGACGCCGAGCTCGCACGCCGGCATCGAGTACCGCCGCGAGATGGCCGGCGTTCAGGTGGCCCGAGCGCTGCGCGGCGCGTCCGCGGATGCTCAGCGCCGCCGCGGCGGCGTGGAGGTCCGGGTATGACCGCCACCCGCGGGCACTTCATCAGCGTCACCATCAACGGGCGGCCGACCGACATCGGGGTTCGCCCCAATCTCTCCCTGCTGGAGATGCTGCGCGACGATGCGGGCTGTCCGGAGGTCAAGCTCGGGTGCGGAGAGGGCGTGTGCGGCACCTGCACCGTTCTGCTGGACGGCGAACCGGTCAACGCGTGCCTGGTATTCGCGGTGCAGACCAACGGCTGCGAGATCACCACCGTGCGGGGGCTGGCCGGCGACGGCGAGTTGCATGACCTCCAGAACGCCTTCCTGGATCACGCGGGCTCCCAATGCGGTTTCTGCACGCCCGGGATGCTGCTGGTCACCAAGTGGTACCTGGACCGCCACCCCGAGGCCGATCGGGAAGAACTGCGCCACGCGATCGCCGGAAACCTGTGCCGCTGCACTGGTTACACGAAGATCCTCGACGCGCTGGAGGCCTATCGCGATCTCCGGCTCGAGGACGGCCATGGCGACTGAAACCGGCATTGACACGGCCCCCGCCCACGCTCGCGACGTCCCGGTCAAGGCGCCGCCCGCGCGGCCGGTGCCCGCGCGCCAGCCCAACGGCCGCACCAGCCCGGTTCCCCACCGCGACTTCGTCGAGAAGGTCGCGGGCACCCTCCCCTACGCCGACGACTGGAGCTTCGCGGGGATCTTGCACGGGGTGGTCGTCCGCGCCCGCGTCCCGTGCGCACGGATCGCGAGCATCGATGTCTCGGAAGCCCGAGCGGTGCCCGGAGTCCGGGCGGTGCTCACCGCGGCCGACATCCCCCACAACGCCATCTCCGAGGAGGCCTCGGGCCTGGGGATCGAGCAGACCGTGCAGCCGGTCCTGGCCGGGGCGCGCATCCGCTATGACGGCGAGCCGGTGGCCTGCATCGCGGCTGAGAACATGGTGGCGGCGGTCGAGGCGGCCGGTCTGGTCGACGTCGAGTACGAGGACGACGAGGGTGTCTTCACCATCGACGAGGCGCTCGCCGAGGGCGCGCCCAGCGTGCACCCCGGGGGCAACGCCTACGTCACCTACAACTCGTCGATCGGCGATGTCGACGCGGCGATGGAACGCGCCGACCACATCATCGAGGAGACCTATCAGACCCCCCGCGTGGATCACGCCTACCTCGAGCCTGAGTCGGGCGTCGGGTGGGTGGATTCCGACGGCGTGCTGACGTTGCGTGTCTCCACCCAGGTGATCGAGCACGCGCGCGCGCTGGCCGAGATCCTGGAGCTGCCCCACAGCAGGGTGCGAGTGATCGCCGCGTACATGGGCGGTGGGTTCGGCGGCAAGGAGGACATGACCGTCGAGCCCTACCTGGCCGCGCTGGTGTGGAAGACCCGCCGGCCCGTGCGCATGGTGTGGGAGCGCCAGGATTCCCTGCTGGCGCGCCAGAAGCGCCATCCGTTCCGGATGCGGTACCGCACCGGCGTCACCAACGACGGGACGATCGTGGCCCAGGACATCAAGATCCTCGGCGACGCCGGGGCCTATCCCCTGCTCAGCTCGCGGGTGCTGTTCGCCGGCGGGGTCAACGCGACTGGGCCGTACAAGTGCCTCGATGCCCGGATGCAGAGCACCGCGGTGTTCACCAACACCGTGCCCACCAGCGCCTTCCGCGGGTTCGGGGCGATGCAGGTGGTGTTCGGCTACGAGTCGCAGATGGATCTCATCGCCGAGCGGTTGGGCCTCACCCGCGAGGAGGTCCGCGAGCGCAACTTCGCGCAGCAGGGCGACATCCGGGTGACCGGGGAGCCGATCGAGACCGAGTGCGGTACCCGCGAGTGCATGCATCGGGCGCTCCAGGAGCTTGGGGAGCTGTCAGAGCCGACCCGCGGCGGGCGGGTCGGGCGTGGCTTTGCCTGCAGCATGCAGCCCTACGGCCGGTCAATGTTCTTCGCCGACCGCGCCTCGGCCTGGATCGGCCTCGAGCAGGACGGGACGATGGTCATCCGCGCCGGCGTCACCGACCTCGGCGCCGGGCAGGCGGCCTCCCTGGCCAACATCGCGGGCGAGATCCTCGGCGTCACCGTGGACCGCACCAGTGTGCACATCGGTGACAGTCATCTCACCCCGCTCACCGGAGGTACCTTCGCCACCCGGCAGCTCTACATGTCGGGCAACGCCACCGTGAAGGTCGCCACGGCGCTGCGCGACAAGCTCGCGCCGGTGGCCAGCGATCTGATTGGTTGCGAGGAGTCCGAGCTTGAATGGGCCAACAACCTGGTCGGGATGGTCGGAGACCGGGCGCGCGCGGTGACCCTGTCTGAGCTGTCGCGCACAGCGGAGAGCCGCGATGTCATGCCCTATTGCCATGAGACGTTCACCGCCCAGGCCGGTGAGTTCGATCCAAAGAGCGGACAAGGCCAGACCTACCCCGACTACACCCACGGCTGCCACGCGGCCGACGTGGAGGTCGACGAGCGCACCGGCGAGGTCAAGATCCTCAAGTACGTCGCCGTCCACGACGTGGGCCGCGCGATCGACCTGCAGCGCGTCGAGGGCCAGATCCAGGGCGCCGCCGCCCAGGGGATCGGGTACGCGATGAGCGAGGAGATGGAGACCGAGGGCGGGGTGCTGCACTCCACGCTCTTTGCCAACTACCTCATCCCGACGTCGCTGGACCTCCCCGATCTGAACGCGATCGGCCTGGAGCTGTATCTCGGCAAGGGCCCATTCGGCGCGCGCGGAATCGGCGAGCCCCCCATCGGTCCCTGTGGCCCGGCGCTGGCCAGCGCCATTCACAACGCGATCGGGATTCGGATGCTCCGGTTGCCGATGACCCCCGAGCGCGTGCTGGCGGCGATGCGCGCCGGCCGCGACAACTCCGTCCCCGGTCCGCGGGAGCACGACGCGTGAGCGTCGTCGCCGCCGACGGGCCCGCGGTGGCCCTGGTGCAGCCGCACCCTGACCAAGCCCCGGACCTGGCCCCGGCGACCCGGCCCCGCCTCTTTCACGCGAGCATGCCGGGCTACGCACCCACGGCGCTGCGCCCCGCGCCCGCGTCGGCGCG
>DASXCN010000435.1:0-3644 GCA_036491155.1 Solirubrobacteraceae bacterium
TTCGACATCATCTACGTGATGACGGGGGGCGGGCCCGCCAACGGCACCCAGAGCATCGCCTTCTACACCTACCAGCGGGCCTTCTCCGACGAGTTCTTCGGCTACGGCTCGGCGCTGGCCTACCTGATCGTCGTCTTCATCATGGTGCTGGCGATCGTCTACATCCGGCTGCTGCGCTCTGACAACTACGGGATGGCGTGATGGCCGGCGGCACGATCGGGAGCGAGCACTAGTGCGCGACTCGCTGCGTTACCGGATCTTCATCCACGCCGCGGCCATCATGGTGTCGCTGATCATCCTCGCCCCGTTCGCGTGGCTGATCATCGCCAGCCTGTCCTCGCAGGCCGACCTGCTGAAGATCCCGCTGAGCTGGATCCCCGGCCACCTGTCCTTCAGCCGCTACTCGCAGATCTTCACCTCGTCGAGCGGGACGATCTTCGCCAACTTCCGGGCGTCGCTGGTCAACAGCCTCATCATCGCCACGGCCACCGTCGCCATCTCCATCACCGTCGGCGTGTTCGGGGCGTACGCCTTCGCCCGGCTGCGCTTCCGCGGGCAACGCGTGTCGCTGCTGCTGTTCCTCTCGACCTACATGGTTCCGCCGATCGCCCTGGTGATCCCGCTGTACCTGATCATGGTCCGGCTGCACCTGCTCAATACGCGGATCGGGCTGATCATCGTCTACTGCACGTTCGCCACGCCGTTCGTGCTGTGGATCATGGGCAACTACTTCCAGACGATCCCGCGCGAGCTCGAGGACGCCGCGCGCATCGACGGCTGCAGCCGGATCGGGGCGCTGTTCCGGGTGATCCTGCCGCTGGCTCGCCCCGGCCTGCTCTCGACGATGCTCTTCGCCTTCCTCATCGCGTGGGACGAGTTCCTCTACGCGCTCATCTTCACCTCCACCACCGCCGCCAAGACGATCCCGGTGGCGATCGCCGAGTTCACTGGGCGCTACACCACGGACTTCGGGCTGCAGGCTGCCGGCGGCATCCTGGCCGCGATCCCGCCGGTGCTGATCGCGGTGGTGTTCCAGCGCTACATCGTCGGCGGGCTGGCCTCGGGAGCGGTGAAGGGATGAGCGGGGCGATGACGCGGTGAGCGAGTGGCGCGAGGCCGTCGGGCGGCAGCCGGGCAATCTGGCGGCGGCGGCAGAGGCGTTCGCCGGCGCGATCGCGGAGGTCGACCTCGAGCGCCTGCGGCGGGGCACGATCGTGTTCGCGGGGATCGGGGCCAGCGCGCACGCCCTCGTCCCCTCGGTGCTGGCCCTGCGCGCGGCGGGGCGCCGCGCCTTCGCACTGCAGGCCACCGAACTCGACGACGGCGGCGCGCGCGAACTGGCCGACGCTTTCGTGCTGGTGTCGCAGTCGGGGGCCAGCGCGGAGACCGTCGCGGCCCTGGAGCAGATCGACGGCGTCCCGATGATCGCGATCTCAGCGAGGGGCGACAGCCCGCTGGCGCGCGCCTCGGAGGCGTGGCTCCCGCTGGGACCCGAGCCCGACACGCCGGTGGCCACGCTCTCCTACACCGCGACCCTTCAGGCGCTGGGGATGTTCTGCGATGCGCTGCTCGACGTGACGGAGTCGGTGTGGCGACAGCTGCCCTCGCTCGCCGAGAGGGTGCTGGCGACGAGCGCCGCGATGGCGGCCCGGCTGGCCGAGGACTTCGCCGGCGTGACCGCGCTCGAGGCCGTGGGCGGCGGCCCTGGGCTGGCGTCGGCGCGGGAGACCGCCCTGCTCGCCCGCGAAGCCCTGCGGCTACCCGCGACGGGCATGGAGACGCGCGAGTACCTGCACGGACCGCTGGAAGCGGTGGCGCCGGGGTTCGGCGCCGTCGTCTTCGGCCGCGCGCGTGAGCGGGCGCTGGCGGCGGCGATGGCCTCGTTCGGGGCGCAGGTTGCCCTGGTCAGCGACCACGGCGGCGAGGGGGTCGCCGGGTTCGAGCTGCCCGAGGTACCGCCGGTGGCGGCGGCGATCCTGCAGATCCTCCCGGTGCAGCTGCTCGTTGACGAGGTGGCCACCCGCCGGGGCCTGAGCATCGGTGACCTGCGCCGCCACCAGGACGACACGAAGGTGGCATGAGCTCGGCGTCGTCGCGCAGACAGGCCGGGGTGACGGTGATCGGGGGCGTCCAGGCCGACGTGGTCATCCGGCCGGTGACCGAGCTGCCGCCGCCCGGGGCCACGCGGCTGACCGAGTCGACCAGCATCCGCGTCGGCGGAGCCGGGGCCAACGCCGCGCTCGCCTTCATCGAGACCGGCCTGCCGGTGCGCCTCATGGGCTGCGTGGGCCAGGACCGCCTGGGCGAATGGATGCGCCAGGAGCTCATCGAGGCCGGCGTCGCCGACGAGTTGGCCGTGCTCCCGGGACGGCCCACCGGGATCACGGTCGCGCTGGAATCCGACGAGCGCGACCGGACCTTCCTCACCCATCTCGGGGTCAACGCCGACTGGTCGCCCGACATGATCCCCGCCGACGCGCTGACGTCCGAGAACCTGCTCCTGTGCGACTACTGCGTCACGCCGGGACTCCAGGGCGAGGGCGCCCGAGGGCTCCTGAAGGCCACCCGCGCGGCCGGCGGGCGCACCTTCTTCGACACCGCGTGGGACCCCGAGGACTTCCCCGCGCCCCGGCGCGAGGAGGTGCGCGGCCTGCTCTCGAGCGTCGATGTGTTCCTACCCAACGAGGCCGAGGCGTGCGCGATCGCCGATGACGGCGACGTGCTGGTGGCCGCCCGGGCGCTGCAACGGGACGCGGGAAGCTGGGTCGTGGTCAAGCTCGGCGCCCGCGGCTGCCTGGCCGTCGGGCCCGACGGCGCGCAGCTGTCGGCGGACGCGCCGGCGGTGGCAGTCGCCGCCGACACCACGGGCGCCGGCGACGCCTTCAACGCGGGACTCGTTACGGCACTGAGCGCCGGCGAAGAGTGGGCGGTCGCGATCGAGGCGGCAACGCGCTTTGCCTCAGAGATCGTCAGCCGACCCTCGCACGAGCGGTGGCGGCCGCGGCTCGTGGACAGCGCGCACGACTGAAGGGCCGCTCTACAATCCGGCCAGTGAGGAGCGGCGACCCGTGACGCCGGGGACCACATGACCTGGCCGCCCGTCCTCGCCGCCTTCCTCGTCTGTCACCTCGCGGGCGATCTGCTGCTCCAGACCGAATGGCAGGCCCTGACCAAGGTGCGGGGCTTTGGCGACCCCGAGGGCCGCCGGGCGCTCATCGCGCACGCCGTCACCTACACGCTGCCCTACGTGCCGGTGCTGGTGTGGATCGGCGAGGACCGCGGGGTGGTCAGGGCGGTACTGGTCGCGGTGCTCATCGCGCTTCCCCACGTGTTCATCGACGATGGGCGCTTCGTGGGGGTGTGGCTCCATCAGGTCAAGCACTCGCCCAACCCCGCCCCCAGCCTGCGGCTGATGGTGGACCAGAGCTTCCATGTCGTCTGCCTGCTGGCCGTTGCCGTGCTCGCGGCGGCGTGAGCGCGCCGCCGCGTCTTCACCAGACCCTCACGCCCCCGACCGCGCGCGGGGATAAGGTTCGGCCCATGCTGGGGCTGCCCGACGCGGTGACCGCGTGCCTGTTTGACCTCGATGGGGTCCTCACCCAAACCGCCAAGGTTCACGACCGCGCCTGGAAGCAGACCTTCGA
>DASXCN010000436.1:0-5454 GCA_036491155.1 Solirubrobacteraceae bacterium
CGCTGCTCGAGGCGCGGCGGCTCATCGCCGGCGGCGAGGCTGACGTCGTCATCGCCGGCGGGACCGACGCCGGCATCTCGCGCTCGATGTTCGCCGGCCTGGCGCTGATGGGGCCTCTGTCAGAGCGCAACGACGCGCCCGCGGAGGCCAGCCGCCCCTTCGACGCCGACCGCGACGGCTTCGTCTTCGGCGAGGGCGCGGTGGTGCTCGTTGTGGAGTCCGCTGCGCACGCCGCTGCGCGCGGGGTGCGTCCATACGGCACGATCGCCGGCGGGGCGCTCACCTCCGATGCCTTCCACATCTCGGCCCCGGAGCCGTCGGGCGTCCACGCGGCGCGGGCCATCGAGCTCGCATTGCGCAACGCCGGCGTGGCCCCCGAGGAGCTTGATTACATCTGTGCCCACGGGACCGCGACCAAGGCCAACGACGCCTCTGAGACGCGCGCGATCCGCATGGCCCTGGGCAGGCGGGCCTACGAGGTGCCGGCCAGCTCGCCCAAGTCGATGGTGGGTCACCTGATCGGCGCGGCGGGGTCGCTGTCGGTGATGACCTGCCTGCTGGCGATCCGCGACGGGATCCTGCCGCCGACCACCAACCTGCGCCGGCCCGACCCCGAGTGCGACCTCGACTACGTGCCGCTGACCGCGCGTCCAGTCCAGGTGCGCACCGCCGCCGCCAACGCCTTCGGCTTCGGGGGGCAGAATTGCGTGGTGGTCATGCGGGCCCCGGACGAGGGCTGAGCTACTCGGCCTGTGAGAAGGCCACCGCCGCGCCGATCCGCTCGGCGGTCGGCGGATGCGTGGCGAGCAGCCGCGAGACCCAGCGCGGGGGGTCGACGTCGGCCACGTTCTGCAGGGCGATGGTCCGCTCGAAGGAGACGAAGGCGTCGGGGGCGCCGGCCAGCTCCAGTGCGAAGTGATCGGCGCGGCGCTCCATCGCGCGCGAGAGGCGGTTGCCGATGAGCCCGACAGGCCCGGTGATCAGCATCGCCGCCAGTGACAGCGCCGGCAGGGCGGCGGCGGTTCCGCGCTCGGGAGAGAGCTCCCAGCTCAGGCGCTGCACCGCCAGCGCCGCCGTGGGCGACACGGCCGCCGCGTAGAGCAGGCCCCGGTGGACGTCGCGGTGGCGGACGTGGCCCAGCTCGTGGGCCACGACGAGCCGGATCTCATCGCGCTGGTAGCGGTCGATGAGGGTGTCGAAGAGCACCACGCGCTTGGTCGGTCCCAGCCCGGTGACATAGGCGTTGGCCGCCGTGGTGCGGCGGCTGGCGTCCACCGAGTAGACCTCGCCGACGCTGACCCCGGCGGCGTCGGCCAGCGCCAGCACGTCGGAGCGCAGCTGGCCCTCGGGCAGCGGCTCGAAATCGTTGAAGATGGGGTCGAGGATCACCGGGGCCAGCGCGGCTAGCCCCGCGCCCAACACCACCGCGCCGGCGCCCATCGGCGCCCACCACCCGCGCGGGAAGCGCCGCATGCCGGTGACCACGGCGGCGCCCGCGCCGCCCGCGAACACCGTCTGGATCGCGCTGGCCTTGGCCATGTCGCCAGCCCACGCCCCCCAGGACTGGGTGTCCAGGCCCACGGCCATGGCGCGGCGGCGGGAGGCCACGCGCAGGGGCAGCGTCGGGAGGGTGAGGACCAGCGAGAGCCCGGCGGCGGAGGCGGCTGCGTCGGCCGCCGGCGTCCGCGACGAACGCCGCAGCACCGCCGGGGGGCGACGGACCAGGGCGGCCAGGGCGATCGCGTCGATCAGGCCGCGGGTCAGGCCCAGCGCCAGCTGCGGCCGGGCGTATCGGCGGCCGCGGTCGATCTCGGCGCCCGAGAAGTAGGTCTCGACGTCCACCCGGACCGGCTCCAGCGCAGGCGCCCTCGGGGCCAGGAGCCGCCGTGCCGTCTCAGCGGTGGCGGCCGCCAAGAGGACCGGCCACAGGGCCCGAACGCGTGAATGCCCGCTCACCCGCGAGACTGTAGTGATGCGCGTCGCCATCGTCTCCGACATCCACGGCAACCGGCATGCCTTCGAGGCCGTGCTGGACGCCGTCGGCGAGACCGACTGCCGTGAGCTGTGGTGCCTGGGCGACCTGGTCGGCTACGGCGCGGACCCCGACGCGTGCGTGGATCTGGCGCGTGAGCACGCCGCCCTGTGCCTGGCCGGCAACCACGACCTCGGCGTGCGGGGCACGATCCCGCTCGAGCAGTTCTCGCGCGGGGCCGCGCTGGCGGCCACCTGGACGCAGCAGACGATCGGGCCCGAGACGCGGGAGTACCTCGACAGCCTGGAGCCCCAGAACGTCGAGGAGGCAGCCGCCCTGTACCACGCCAGCCCGCGCGACCCAGTGTGGGAGTACGTCCTGTCGCCGCTTCAGGCCGAGCTGTGCCTGGACGTCCAGGCGCGGCGGATCTCGCTCATCGGCCATTCGCACGTGGCCCTGTCGTTCTCCCGGGACCCGGGGGCCCCGGCCACGGGCCAGACCCGCGGAGACGGGGAGGAGCTTGACCTCACCGAGGGCGAGTGGCTGGTCAACCCCGGCAGCGTCGGCCAGCCCCGTGACGGGGACCCGCGGGCGGCCTGGATGGAGCTCGACCTCGACGCCTGGCAGGCGGTGTACCGGCGCACGGAATACGACATCGACGGGGCGGCGGCGGCAATCCGGGCCGCGCGGCTGCCCGACTCGCTGGCTGAGCGCCTGCTCTATGGGCAGTAGGGAGGCGGCGACGAGCCTCACACCGCGCCAGCGGGGGCAGGCTCTAAAGTCAGGCGCCAGATGGGCTTAGGCTCTCGAGCATTCCTGGCCGGCGGCCTCGGCTTCGCCGCTGCCTTCGCTGTCGCGTGCGGCGGCACCAACGGGCTGCTCTCGGCCGACCAGAGCAACAGCCTGACCAGTCAGCTTGACTCGGTCTCCTCAGCGGTAGCCGCGCATCAGTGCGGGCAGGCCAACAGCGCCGCGGCGGCGCTGACCAACGCGGTGACCGACCTACCGTCGACCATCAACACCACCCTGTCTCAGAACCTCAGCCAGGGGGCCGGCACGGTGGCCCAGCTGGCCGCCCGCGACTGCAGCGCCACCACGACCACCAGGACGACGTCGACCACGCCCACCACCTCCTCGACGCCGACCACCAGCTCGTCGACCAGCACCTCGACGAGCACCTCCAGCAGCACGACGACCAGCACCAGCAGCAGTCCGACCGCAACCAATCCGCCACCGCCGGGTACCTCTTCTACGTCCAACGGTGGCGTCAGCCCCGGCGGCACCGCCACCACCGGGGTTGGGAACGGTAACGGCAACGGCAACGGCAACAGTGGGGGCAATGGCGTGGGCGGCAACGGACAATGACAGGCACGACCGTCATCGCAGGCAGATATCGCATCGAGGGCCGGCTCGGCGTCGGCGGGATGTCGACGGTCCATCTCGCCTTTGACAACCGCCTGGAGCGCTACGTCGCGATCAAACTGCTGGCCGAGCACCTGGCCGATGACCCCACCTTCGTCTCGCGCTTTCGCCGCGAGGCCCTGGCCGCGGCGCGCCTGGTGCACCCCAACATCGTCCAGGTCTTCGACTTCGGCTTCGACTCCGGCCACCACCAGCACTTCATCGTGATGGAGCACGTCTCGGGCAACTCGTGCGCCGAGCTGCTGCGCGACCACGGCCACCTCGAGGTGGGCCAGGCCATCGACATCGTCGGCCAGGCTTGCGGCGGGCTGGACTACGCCCACCGCAACGGCGTCGTGCACCGCGACGTCAAGCCCGGCAACCTGCTCGTCTCCGACACCGACGTCGTCAAGCTCGCCGACTTCGGGATCGCGCGGGCCGTCGACCAGTCCAGCATCACCCAGGTGGGATCCGTGCTGGGCACGGCCGCCTACCTCTCGCCTGAGCAGGCTCGCGGCGACGAGGCCGGTCCGCAGGCCGACCTGTACTCGCTGGGCGTGGTCACCTATCAGCTCATCTCCGGCCGGCTGCCGTACGAGGCGGCGTCTTTGTCAGAGCTGGCTCTCAAGCAGCAGCGCGAGTCGCCCATCCCCCTCGACGAGCTCAGCCCTGAGGTGCCGCCGACGCTGTCCCAAGCCGTGGCGCTGGCCCTGGCCATCGACCAGCGGGATCGACCCGCCGACGCGATGGAGCTCGCCGAGGTGCTGCGCAACGGGGCCCGTGGGACCGGCCCGGCGACCTCGACGCGGGGCTTTGCCACCAGCGCCACCCGCGTCGTGCCCGGCCAGCCGACCGGCGCGACCCGCATCGCCGGGCCCCAGACGCCGGCTCCGGCGTCCCGCGCACCCCGCCAGGTGCCGGCGCGGCGCCCGACGCGCCAGGAGGCGGCCGCGGCCTACGCGCGCCAGACCGGCGTCGAGGAGCGGGGCGCGCCGCCCGCCCGCAGCGGCCGCGGGTTTCGCCGGATGATGGCGGTGTTCGCCCTACTGGCCGTGCTGGCGCTGATCGTGATCGCCGCCGTGACGATCTCCAACAGCACGTCGAACACAGTGGTGCACTACCGCAAGGTGGTCGCCCACGACGCGCAGTCGGCGATCAACCAGCTCACCGACATCATCAACAAGTACACGAAGTAGACGCCCAGCCGCCGGGCGTGGGGCGTCCAGCCAGGTTTCGCGCGGGCATGCAGGTCTAATCCGGCGTCCCGGCGGCGCCCGGCGCCGCTCCGGCCAGCAGCGCGTCGCTGACCTCGTCGAGCCGGCCGGCCTCGATGGCCGCGCGCAGGTCGGCCATCAGCCGCGCCATGAAGCTGAGGTTGTGCAGCGTCACCAGCCGCAGCCCCGTGAGCTCCCGCGCACGCAGCAGGTAGTGCAGGTACCCCCGCGAGAAGCCCGCCGAGCAGGCCGGGCACGGGCATCCCTCCAGGATCGGCTCACGCGAGCGCTGCCAGCGTCCCTTGACCAGGTCCACGCGCCAGCGTCCGGCCGGGTCAGGGACGAGCGCCACTCCGTGGCGGCCCAGGCGCGTCGGCACGGCGCAGTCGAAGGTGTCGATCCCCTGACGCACGCCGACGACGAGGTCGTCGACCTCGCCGATCCCCAGCAGATGGCGCGGCCGGTCAGCAGCGACCCGGTCGAGCTCGAGCGTCGTCCAGTCCACCACCTCGTGCATCTGCGCCTTGTCCTGTCCAAGCGAGCCGCCGATGGCGATCCCGTCGCAGGTACTGGCGGCGACGGCGCCGGTGGACGCCATCCGGAGGTCCTGCTCCACCCCGCCCTGGACGATCCCGTACACGGCCTGGGCGGCCGGCCCGTGGCGCTCGTGCCACTCCAGGCACCGCCCCAGCCAGCGGTGGGTGCGCTCCATCGAGCGCGCCGTGTACTCGCGGGTGACGTGGAAGGGCGTGCACTCGTCGAGCACGAGCGCGATGTCCGAGCCCAGCGCCGCCTGCACCTCCATCGACGTCTCGGGGCCCATGAAGCGCTCGCCGCCGTCCAGGTAGGAGCGAAAGCGCACACCCT
>DASXCN010000437.1:0-2065 GCA_036491155.1 Solirubrobacteraceae bacterium
CTGGTGGGCGCCGATTTCGCGCGCCTGGCGCGCTACGAGCCCGCTGATGCGCTCACCTTCGTCGCCGCCTGGAGCAGGACCGGCGAGCAGTTTCCCGTGGGGAGCCGGTGGGCCCTTACCGGGGAGGACAACATCGGCGTATTGGTCTTGCGGGCGGGCCGGCCGGCCCGGATCGACGAGTTTGCCGGTATCTCCGGGCCGCTCGCCGCCGACGCCCGCGAGCGGGGCGTCCGCTCGGCGGCCGGGGCGCCGATCATTGTCGAGGGCCGCATCTGGGGGGTGATATTCGCCGGATCGAACCTGAAGCAGCCGCTGCCACGGGACACGGAGGCGCGTCTCGTCTCCGTCACGGAGCTGGTGGCGACGGCGATCGCCGATGCCGAGAGCCGGGCCGGGATCACCCGGCTCGGCGAGGAGCAGGCGGCGCTGCGCCGGGTCGCGACGCTGGTGGCGCGCGGAGCGCCGGCGGAGGAGCTGTTCGGGGCGGTCACCGGGGAAGCCGGGCGGCTGCTCGGCGCGCACCTCGCCGGGATGGGCAGTTACCAGAGTGACGACACGGTGACAGTCTTGGCCACCTGGGCCGCCGAGGGGGAACAGCACCCGTTGGATCCGGGGCCGTGGCCACTCGAAGGGGGCGACCTGGCCTCGATGATCCGGAAGACGGGCCGGCCCGTCCGGATAGAGGACTACCAGAACGTTCCCGGGCGGATCGCCGCGTTCGTCCGGGATCAACTCGGGATCTGCTCCTCAGTCGCCAGCCCGATCGTCGTCGAGGGACGGTTGTGGGGCACCCTGTTCCTCCACTCGAAGCACACTCACCAGCCGCTCCCCCTGGACACCGAATCGCGTCTCGCGGCCTTCACAGAACTCGTCGCCACCGCGGTCGCGAACACGGACAGCCGGGCCGGGCTCACCCGGCTAGCCAACGAGCAGGCGGCGCTACGGCGGATCGCCACGCTGGTGGCACGCGGAGCGCCGGCGGACGAGCTGTTCTCCGCAGTTCCCGAGGAGACCGGCCAGCTGCTTCGGGTCGGCCAAGCGACGATGATCCGCTACGGGTCCGACGGTACATCGACCATCGTCACTAACTGGAGAAGAACCGGCGAGGCCGTCCCGCCCATCGGGGCACGAGAACGACTGGGGGGGAACAACCTCACCACGATCATCTCGCAGACGCGCCGTCCGGCCCGGATGGACAGCTACGCTGACGCCTCCGGCGCGCCTGGTGTAGCCGCCCGCGGGGCCGGATTCCGCTCAGCGGCCGGGGCGCCTGTCATCGTCCAGGGCCACCTCTGGGGCGCCCTGATCGTGAGCTCGGTTGATGAGCATCGATTGCCCCTGGACACCGAGGCGCGTCTCGCCTCGTTCACGGAGCTTGTGGCAACCGCCATCGCCAACGCCGAGAGCTTCGCGGAGCTGACCGCCTCCCGGGCGCGGGTGGTCGCCGCCGCCGACGAGACCCGCCGGCGCATCGAGCGTGACCTGCATGACGGCGCTCAGCAGCGGCTGGTCTCGCTGGGCCTCGCCGTGCAAGCTGCGAAGGCAGAGGTCCCGCCCGGACTCGGAGACCTCGAGGGCGAGCTGGCGCACGTGGGCGAAGGGCTGGCGAACGTGCTGGGCGATCTGCAGGAGATGGCCCGCGGCATCCATCCCGCGATCCTGGCCAAGGGCGGCCTCGGGTCGGCGCTCAGAACGCTTGCGCGCCGCTCCAGTGTTCCGGTCGAGCTCGACCTGCGGACTGCGGCGCGGCTGCCGGAACCGGTCGAGGTTGCGGCCTACTACGTCGTCTCCGAAGCGCTCACCAACGCGGCCAAGCACGCCCACGCCTCCGTCGTCCATGTCGACATCGAGGCGGCCGGCCAGGCACTTCGCCTCCGCGTCCGTGACGACGGGGCCGGCGGGGCCGATCCGGTCCGGGGCACCGGCCTGATCGGGCTAAAGGACCGTGTCGAGGCGCTCGGCGGCACGATCACCGTTCACAGCCCGCCTGGCGCGGGCACATCCCTGGATGTCGAGCTCCCGGTCGTGGGCTGACCAGGGACTTCGCGAGCCGCGGCGGAATTCA
>DASXCN010000438.1:0-5527 GCA_036491155.1 Solirubrobacteraceae bacterium
CTCGAGCTGGGCATCAACTTCCTGGACACCGCCCAGCTCTACGGCCCCCTCACCAACGAGGAGCTCGTCGGCCGCGCCGTGGCCGGCCACCGCGACGAGTACGTCATCGCCACCAAGTTCGCCCGCCGCATGGACAACGCCACGCCCGGCGACATGAGCACCACCGGTCCGCTGGACGGCTCGGCCGACCACGTGCGCTCCTCGATCGAGATCTCCCTCAAGAGCCTGGGCACCGACCACGTCGACCTCTACTACCAGCACCGCGTCGACCCCAACGTCCCCATCGAGGAGACCGTGGGCGCGATGGCCGAGCTCGTCACGGAGGGCAAGATCCGCCACATCGGGCTGAGCGAGGCCTCGCCGGACACGCTGCGCCGCGCCGCCGCGGTCCATCCCATCACGGCGCTGCAGACCGAGTACTCCCTGTGGACGCGCGACGTCGAGGCCGAGATCCTCCCCACATGCCGTGAGCTGGGGATCGGCTTCGTCCCCTACTCGCCGCTGGGTCGCGGCTTCCTCTCCGGGCGCTTCACCTCGCCCGACGAGCTGGACTCCTCGGACTTCCGCCGCCACGGCCCGCGCTTCACCGGCGAGAACCTGGACACCAACCTCAAGCTCGCCGCCAAGGTGGCGGAGATCGCGCAGGACAAGGGCTGCACGCCCGCCCAGCTCGCGTTGGCCTGGGTGCTGGCCCAGGGTGACGACATCGTCCCCATTCCGGGGACCAAGCGCCGCGAGTACCTGGAGCAGAACGCCGCCGCCGTCGACGTCGAGCTGACCGCCGACGACCTGGCCCGGATCGACTCCGAGGTTCCGTCAGCGGCCGGGGATCGCTACGACGAGTCGGGGATGGCCGCGGTCAACCTGTAGAAGCCGACAAACTCAACTGCTGCGTCATCGTTTGCCGGGATGTGCACGCCCCACGCGCATATTCCGGCAAGCGCGGACGTGGTGATGGGGTTTGCCGGGAATTGCAGGTCGGAGGTCTGCGCCGCGGCCGGGACGCGCGCCGCTAGAGGGCGGCCGGGACGGCGGCGCTACAGGGCGGCCGGTAGCGCGGCGCTACAGCGAGGTGAGCCCGAGGCTGGTGAGCGCGATCGCGGTGAACCACAGCCGCCGGTCGGAGCTCAGTGCGGCCAGCGGGATCAGCCACGCGATGTACCACGGCATCAGCATCCCGGCGGAGACGAGCAGTCCCACGGTGGCCCAGCCCGCCGCGGTGATCCAGTCCAGTTCGCCGATCCACACCCGCCACATCAGCCACATCAGGGTGATGGCGTAGCCGATCCGCAGCAGCACCCCCACAGGGGACTCGAGTTGCTTGAGGCCGATGGCGTGAAGGATCCAGCCCGGGATGCTGTGGATGCCGCCCTGCCCCTGGATGTTGGAGAGGGTTCCGACCAGGTGCAGAGTGCCCGAGCCGAACATGATCAGGCCCAGAGCGCCGAACGCGGTGGCCGCGGCCACGGCTCCGCCGAGGATCCGCGCGCGGCCGGAGGTCGCCACGCGGCGCCCCGCGCTGGCGGCGAGGGCGAACGGCAACAGCATCCCGGCGGTGAGCTTGACGGCGGTGGCGGCGATGATCATCGCGCCCCCCGTGCCCTCGCGCTGGCGCAGCAGGACGTAGATGCCGGCCATCAGCAGCGCCAGCATCAGCAGGTCGTTGTGGCCGCCGCCCACGCCGTAGACGACGATCACGGGATTCAGCCCGACGAGGGCGACCGCCTTGACCGGGTCGATCCCCCGCAACTGCGCGGCGTGCCAGACCAGCACCACCACCGCCAGCAGCGAGAGGGCGGCGATCCCCTTGTAGGCGAAGACGTTGGTGGCGATGTTCAGCCCCGCCAGGGGGTAGCTCAGCGCGGTGAACAGCGGGCCGTAGGCGGTCGGCGTATGTGTCCACTGCAGGCCGACCAGGTGATACAGGGGATCGAAGGAGATCACGTTGGGCCCGTACAGGTACGGATTGATCCCGTAGGTGCCGCCCAGCCGGCCGTAGGCGATGTAGCTGAACAGGTCGGTGGAGAGCAGCGGCGGCGCCACCAGCACCAGCGTGTTGAGTGCCGCGATGCTCACCAGCACGGCCCGTCTCGACAGGTACTTGGCCGCGCGCAGCGCGACGGCATAGGACAGGAACATGAGGACCATCGCGGCGATCAGCCCGGGCAGGCCGATGTCGAGCCCGACGTGGCCGAAGGCGCCGGCAAGGCCGCCGAGGCTCTGACGCAGCGACTGGGGCAGCAGCAACTGGGTGTGCGCCGCGGAGAGCGAGATCAGCAGCGCCGTGATGAGCAGCCCGGCCAGACCCAACCAGCCCACCGGCGTCGCCAGGCCTCCGGGCATGCCTGATTCCCTCGCGGTCAGCTCTAATGCGCCGCCGTGATGTGTGACCCGCAGTGACTCGCGAGCCCGCATGGGCTCGATGATTGCATTGGAACGGGTGGAACGTCGGCTGCGCTCGTGAAAGCGACGACTTTCCGGCTTGGATGTAAAAACGGCGTCAGTTTCCATTGCGTTAAGACTTTTAGGTCCTACCCAGCTACGGGAGATCGCTGACACCGTTACGGCCGGCGCCCGGCATCGAACCTACGTGCCGCGGACCAGCGAGGGCAGCTTCAGCACCAGCTGTGGGATATCGGCCAGCGAGCCCGACAGGGCATCGCGGATCGCCGCGTCGGCACCGGATTCCAGGGCAGCGCCGTGTCCGACGAGCAGGCGCTCCGGCGACCGCGCGGTCAGCGGTCCCCGCGGCGGGCGCAGGCGCAGCATCGGGTGCACGCCGACCCGGCGGCCCAGTGTGAACGCGGGCACGGTCCCGACCGCCTCGGCGACGATCAGCGCACGCTCGGCGTCCCACCACAGCGCCACCTCGCGCCACCACGGCCGGGAGATGACGGGGATGACCTCGAACGGGCTATCGCCCAGTTCGGCGGGCAGGCGCAGCAGCGGGACCTCCAGGCGCTGGGCGATCGCCCCGCAGTCGCGGTTGTGGCGGTCCAGCAGCTGGATGACGCCCGCCGGGGTGCCGAGCTCGGTGGCGGCGCTGAGCGCCACCTCGTCCTCGAAGGGGTCGATCAGCCAAACGCGGCCGTCGGCACGCAGAGCGTGCGCGGCGCGGCGCATGCCCGTCGTCTCGAGCCAGGTCAGGCCGAGCGGATGGCGTTGGATGGAGTTGCTCACCGCGACCTGAGCCTACGCGACGGCGGCGACGCCGTTGAGGTGCCACAGACCGTCGAAGCCCAGATGGACCTCGTCGGCCACCCGGCCCAGGCGCTCGCGCGCGTCATCGAGGTCCGTCGCGCAGATCGTCGCGACCTCGATCGTGGCCAGCGGCTCGCCGGCCCAGTCCAGCACCTCGCGCACGTCGTCGGGGTCCTCGCGCCGCGTCGCCTCGGGGGCCAGGTTGGCCACCGCGACCTCATAGGCGGCGACCGGCTGAAAGCCCGGCACCGACAGCGAGGCGCCGTCCTCGTCGCGGACCAGGTCATAGGACGGGCACGTGTAGCGATGGCCGGTCGCGGTCGGGGCGAGCTTGTGCGCCAGCGCCAGAGCGCCCGGCGACGGCGTGCGTGCCTCCTCCATGTCCTGGCGCAGGAGCATTTCGGTCTCGGGCTCGGCCAGCCACACGTCCAGGTCGGCGGAGTCGATGCCGACGCGCTCGGCGGCGGCGGCCAGCGTCGCGGGCTCGTCGAGCAGACGGCCGGAGAAGTGCAGAACCCGCAGGGCGCGCAGCATCGCCGCCTCGAGCTCAGGCTGGTGGCGGCGCACCGCCACCACCGCGCGGCACGCCGGGACGGTGCCGGCGACCCGCGGGCGCACCGAGCTGTCCATCGGCATGTGGTACTTGTGCGCGAGCTGGCGCATGCCCTGCGCCATGCGCTCCGCGGTGAACCCCTTCTCCTCATAGACGCTGCCGTCCTCGGCCAGGCCGATCATGCGCAGCTGCCAGTCGAGCTGGTCGCCGTAGAGCCAGCGCAGGCGCCAGCGATAGGGCTCGGCCGACCAGGCGAAGGGGCAGGCGGGGTCCGTGTACTCGGTGATGGTCAGCGCGGCCATGGTCGTACTCGATTCTCAGCGGGGGCGGGGGTTCTCCTGAGGCTAGCCTCAGCTGTGCGCATGCCCGAATTGCCAGAAGCCGAGCGCGCCCGCGGGGCGCTGGAGTCCATCCTGGGACGGCGGATCGTCCGCGTCCACGACGACGACACCTACGTGTCGCGCCCGCACGCGCCGGGGGACATCGCCGCCGGGCTCGTCGGTCACACGTTCGCCAGCGCCCGCCGGCGCGGCAAGTTCCTGTGGCTGGAGACCGACGACGGCCCCGTCCTGGGGCTGCATCTCGGCATGGCGGGCCGGATCGTCGTCGACGACGGCGAGGACGTCTCGCGCTGGGACCGGTTCGCCGTGGAGTTCGACGACGGGACGCGGATGGCGCTGCGCGACAAACGACGGCTCGGCCGCGCGGTGCTCAACCCCGACTTCAGCCACGTCGGCCCCGACGCCGCCGGGGTGAGCCGCGACGAGTTTCGCGGCATCGTCGGGTCCGGTCACACCGCCGTCAAGGCCCGTCTGCTCAACCAGGGCGCGCTGTCCGGGGTGGGGAATCTGCTGGCCGACCAGACGCTGTGGCAGGCGCGGATCGCGCCGGCCCGAGACACGGGCAGCCTCACTGACGAGGAGCTGGACCGGCTGCGCCGCGAGCTGCGGTCGGCCGTGCGCTCGGCGATCCGCAAGGGCGGCGCGCACACCGGCGCCTTCATCCCCGCACGCGGTCGCGAGGGGCACTGCCCGCGCGACGGCCACAGCCTCAACCGCGCCACCATCGGCGGGCGCACCACCTACTGGTGCCCGGCCTGTCAGTTCTGATCCGGCGCTACAAGTAAACTCACAAGTTTACTTGTATGCCCGAGCTGCCCGGGCTGCCCGGGTCGGCGAGCAGGCGGGCCAGTGCGTCCATCACGACGTCCAGCACCTGCAGGTGGTTGCGCTCGAAGATCATCCCGTGGCCGTTGCCGTGGACCCCGTGGTCGGCGAGGCGGAGCAGTTCGACACTGGCGCCCGCCTCGGTCAGGTAGTCGCGGACCTCGGTGTCGAAGTGGCCGAGCAGCGACGCCTCGGCGGTGACCAGCAGCACGGGGACGCCGCTCAGCCCCTCCAGCGGGATCGCGGTGAGGCCGTGGGGGAGGCCCGGGAGGCCGTCCGCCGCCGGGCGAAACGGCGGCCCGAACGGTTCGAGGGCCACGACGGCGCGCACCAGCGTGGGCCGCGCGGCCGCGATCAGCCACCCGGCGGGTGCGCCCGCGGAGTGCGTGAAGAGAACGGACGGCCCGAGCCGGTCAATCAGCTCGGCGCCGAGCTGGCGCTCGACCGCGTGGGCCGCCGCCAGGTCGAGCGGCATGGAGCGGCAACTGGCCAGCATGTGCAGGATCGCCGGGTCTGACCCAGGCGCGCCCGGCGCGTCCGCACCCGCGCCGCCACCGTCGCCCGGCCACTGCGTCTGCAGGTGCGCCGTGGGGTGCACCCCGTCCGG
>DASXCN010000439.1:0-4603 GCA_036491155.1 Solirubrobacteraceae bacterium
CGCGTCACCCGCAGGGTCTGCCAGGACTCGGCTGCTTCCTCGGCCCGGGTCGCCCGCAGACCGACCTGACCGAAGGCGTGCTGAGGGTCGGCGTCGATGATGTCGAGCACCTGGTCGGGGCCGAAGCGGGCGACCAGTTCCTCGGCGCGGCGGGCCCCGATGTGCTTGATCCGGCGCAGGTACCCGGTGAGGGCGGCGGGGTCCTGCGGGGGCAGGGGCCGCGCCTGGGACACCTTGACCTGCCGCCCGTAGCGGCTGTCGTCGACCCAGTCGCCGACGACGTGGACGCGCTCGCCCTCCTCGAGGTGGATGAGCGGGCCGACGAGAGCCACCGGAGCGCCCTCGGGCCCGGCGGCATCGAGCACCGCCCAGCCCGACTGCTCGTTGGCGTAGCGGACGTAGCGGACCGTCACCTCGTCGTCGAAGCTCACGCCCTCACGTTAGACGCGGGCGCGGGGGACACGGTGCGGGTGTGCCCGTCTTGGCACACCCGCGAGCCCCGACGATCGGTCAGCGGCCGCTGCCGGTGGTGGCGGTGCCTCTTGCGGTCGACTGTCCACCGCCCGCTGCCGTCTGCCCGCTGCGCGCTGAGCTGTCGAGTGAGACGACGCCGACCGCGGCGCCACTCCCGCCCCCGAACGACACGCTGGTCGCCGCGCACGGCGCGCTCGGTGTCGTGCCCCCGGACGGTGTCGTGCTCCCCGACGGCGTCGTGCTCCCGGACGGAGGCGGCGGGCAAGCCGGAGCCATCGTCGTGTCGAACGTCTGGGTGGACGTCCCCGAGGCGGTGGTCACTTGCGCGGAGGTGAGTTGCGCACTGCCGGGCCACCACGCGACGAGCCAGCCGTTTTGGAGCGTGGTCTGCACGTGGGAGCCGTCGCTGAGGACGAGGGTCGCCGCGGTCACCCCATCACCGGCGTGTCCCTCCACGAAGCTGTAGGCGTCACCGGCCCGGGAGGACCGGACCTGGAAGGACGGGACGATCTTGCCGGCGGGCGGCGCCGGGACGTGTGCGACCGACTGCATCGAGACGGAGGCGAACCCCGGGCCCGAGATGCAACTGGCGTTGGCGTGGCCGGAGTTGAAGACGACGAAGGCGAACGGGCCGCGCGTGTCGGTGAGCACGGGGACCGTGGTACTGAGCTTGGTGAGCTCCGTCAACAACGGCGCCGGGCGCTGTGACCCCACCTGCGCGGCGTTGGTGCGCAACTGGGCCAGCCGCGCAGTGCAAGCGCCCTGCGCGCCCGCCACCTCCTGCCCCGACGCGTG
This sequence comes from Solirubrobacteraceae bacterium, assembly GCA_036491155.1. Classification (GTDB taxonomy): domain Bacteria; phylum Actinomycetota; class Thermoleophilia; order Solirubrobacterales; family Solirubrobacteraceae; genus Palsa-465. Next base: position 1,270 of record DASXCN010000439.1, read on the forward strand.
GGTGGGGGTCGCTGACCATCCAGCGAACGCCGCTGGGGCCTGCGGGCCCAGGTCGATGAGCGCGACCGCGACCGCGGCGGCGGCGGCCGTGGTCAGGACGCCGGCGGCCACCGGCGGTCGCAGGTCGCGCGTCCGCGGCCGGTACTCGTGGGCTCGCACCCGCGCGCCGGCGCCCGCGGGCATGTCCTCGGCCCGGGCGCGCAGTGCGCCGCGCAGCTCTGACTCCAGTTGCTCGATCATCGCGTGTGCTCCTTTGTGCTCATGGAGATTTCGGGGGAGAGGGCCGCATGAAGACGGGTCAGGCCGCGTGACGTGGTGCTCTTGACCGTCCCCACGGAACACCCCAGAAGCTCGGCGACCTGGGCCTCGCTCAGGTCCTCGAAGTAGCGCAGGACCAGTACGGCCCGCTGCCGGGGCGGGAGGGTGCCCAGCGCCTGCAGCAGCTCAGCGCGCACGCCCACGGCATGCAGGCGGCGCGCGGCGTCGTCGTCGGGGACGGCGGACAGCGTCGCCGCCTCGTCGCCGACCAACTCCCGGCGACGGCGCGTGCGGCGCTGGGCGCCGTCGAGGGCCAGGTTGACGAGCACGCGCCGGGCGTAGGCATGCGGGTGGTCCATCCTGCGCACGCGGGGCCAGCGCCGCGCAACCGCCAGCAGGCACTCCTGCACCAGGTCCTCGGCATCCGCCGCGTCCCACACCACCAGGTACGCGGTCCGCAGCAACGCGTCGCTGCGCTCAGCCACGAACCGATCGAAGTCCGCCCGGGCGCCGTGGGCGGAGCGGGGCCGCGTGGATGCCGGTCTGATCCTCACATCTGCCTCAACCCCCTGCCCTGGGGAAAAGGTTGACTCAGAGTGTGACGACCGGCCCCGCCCGAACCCCCGACGCGCCGGCCCAGCGTGTGGCCGCTACCGCCCCTCGGCCCGCCGCACCGCGGCGTTGATCCCCTCAGACCCCACAAGGTTCTGGAAGGCACGGACGACGGGCCGCACGGCCGCGACCCCGATCCGGCCCTGGGCGCCGAACGGCTCCACCCGCGCCTCGGCGGTCAGGACCGAACCTCCACCGGAGCGCTCGGAGGCCCAGTTGGCGATGACCACGCGGGCGGTTCCACCCTTTGACCATTCCTCAAACTCCTGCGCCGACCCGAGCTTCGGGTAGTCGCGTCGCAGCGTCCAGATCCGGCCTACCAAACCTGAGACGAGCGCATGCTCGCCCTCCTCGAGGACCATGAACGGCGGCTGGCGAAACAGCTCGTCATAGCCGGGGTCGCGGGCCAGCCCGGGGATCCGCCACCGTACGAGTCGCCCGAGCCTCGCGGTCTCAGACAGCCGGACCTGGCGCGCCGCCTGCCACAGCTGGGCAGCGGACACCGAACTCTCGCGGCGGTGAATCACGCGCAGCGCCGGATCCGAAAGCCACTTGTCCAGGTTCGGGGCAGCGCTCACCGCCGCACCGTTTCTAGCAGTCGGCCGCGCGCTCCCCGTGCGCTTTGAGCGATGATCGGCGGGTGTTTCGCTACGCGCTGGCATCAGTCAATGCAGACGCCGCGCGGGCCCTTTCCCTTCCGCGTACGCTCCCCGCCGCCGCCGGGGTGGCAATCACCTTCGATGACGGGCCCCACCCCGAGGGGACTCCGGCGATCCTCGACGTCCTGGCTGCCGCAGGCGCCAAGGCCACCTTCTTCCTCGTCGGCGAGCAGGTGGAACGCCGCCCGGAGCTGGCGGCCCGCATCGTCGCCGAGGGTCATCTGGTCGCGCTGCACGGCTACCGCCACCGACTCCAGCTGCGTCTCGGCCAGCGTGCGCTGGCCGACGACATCCGGCGCGGTGCCGCGGTCATCACACAGGCGACCGGCACCCCGCCCACGCTTCATCGGCCGCCGTACGGGATCTACAGCCCGGCCGGCCTGCGCGCCGCCCGGGAGGCCGGCCTGCAGCCTCTGCTGTGGTCACGCTGGGGCAAGGACTGGCGCAGATTCACCACGCCCGGGCGGATCGCGCGGCGGGCCACCCGCGCCCTGCTCGGAGGCGACGTGATTCTCCTGCACGATGCGGACTTCTACAGCGCCAAGCACTGCCACCGGCACACCGTGGCGGCGCTCGGACCGATCCTGGCTGAGCTCAAGCGGCGGAAACTCGATACCGTCCTGCCTGTCTGACAGGCTTGCCGCCCGTCGACAGGTCGGTTAGGAACGCGCTTTGGTCGGCAGCACGCCTCGCGGCGCACCGAGCCGACCCGGCGCTCAGGGCGCACTCACACCATGACCACTGCTTCCGCTTCCGCCTCGCATCAGGATGCCCCTGACTTCGCGCGCTTCGCCATCGGCTTCGATCACCGCGACCGGGCCCGCCTGCACGCGCTGATCGACGAGGTCCTGGACTCCAACCGCTGGTCGGAGGCCGATCTCAACGCCCGCTTCGAGGCGGCCTGGGAGGCCTACAACGACGCGCCGGCGGTGGCGATGTCCAGTTGGGCCGGGGGCGCCCTGGCCGCGCTGCACTTCGCGGGCGTGCAGGGCGAGACGGTGCTGTGCCCGTCCAATACCTTCATGGCCACCCCGCTGGCGGCGATCCGCGCCGGCGCGCAGGTCCAGTTCGTGGACTGCAACCGCGAGGACCTGTGCATGTCCTTTAAGGACTTCCAGCGCGCCGCCGAGCAGCACAAGCCCCGGGCGGCCTTCCTGGTGCACATCGGCGGCCACATCGCCTTCGACGTCGAGCAGATCGCGGCGTACTGCGCGCAGAATGAGATCTTTCTCATCGAGGACTGCGCTCACGCGCACGGCGCCGCCTGGCACGGCCGCCGCGCTGGCACCTGGGGAGATGTGGGCGTGTACTCGCTGTACGCCACCAAGACGATCTCCACCGGGGAGGGGGGAGTGCTGGTCTCCCGGCGCCCCGAGGTCGTCGCCCACGCGCGTGACTTCCGCAACTACGGCAAGCCCTCCTACGAGGTCCCCGGGCTCAACTTCCGCATGAGCGAGTTCACGGCCGCGCTGGGGCTGGTGCAGATCGAGCGGCTGCCCGAGATCGTGGTCTGGAAGAACGAGACGGCCCGCGAGTGGCTTGACCCGCTGTACCCCGGTCGGATTGAGTTGCCCGACGGCATGGTCTCCGGCCTCTACAAATACATCGTCTTCGACTGGCTCGAGCGGTCGACCGGGCGCGTCTACGACGAGCCCTGCCACCGGATCATGGGCCACGACGTCGATCTGCCCAACTCCGACTGGGCGGCGCGAAACCACTCGTGCCCTCCGCTGTATTACAGGCCGAGCGCATGAGTGTTGATTTGAATGAGTGAGCTTTCATGAGAGTTCTCGTCACGGGCGGGT
>DASXCN010000440.1:0-1951 GCA_036491155.1 Solirubrobacteraceae bacterium
GGGATGCCCAAGGGCGTGTCGCTGAGCGGCCTCGTGGACGTGCTCTCTGCCCACGACGTGATCATGCACTTCCCCCTCTCCCCCGAAGACCGCACGCTGAACATGACGCCGTGGTTTCACCGGGGCGGGCTGTACTCGGGCGGCCCCAATCCGGTCCTCTACTGCGGCGCCGAGGCCGTGGCGCTGCGCGCGTTCGACGCGGCCACCGTGCTCGACTGGGTCCAGGAGCACGGCCTCACCTTCCTCGTCGGCGCCCCCACCAGCCTCGCCATGCTCACCGCCGAACAGACGGCGCGCCCACGAGACCTGTCCACGCTGAACGGCATCGTGACCATGGGAGCACCGCTGGACCGCGAGGCGTGCCTGCGCTACCAGCAGGTGCTGACTCCGCGGATCTTCAACGGCTACGGGACCACCGAGGCGTTCTGGAACACCTTCCTGCGCCCGTCGGACCTGCCTGACCATGCCGGCTCGGCGGGCCGGGCCTGCACCGACGACGACGTCGCCGTGGTCAGGATCTACGAGGACCGCCACGCCGATCCCGCAGACCACGCCGCCCAGGACGGGACCGAGGTCGGCGAGGTCGTCGTGCGCTCGGTCAAGGCCGGCTACGCCTACGTCAACCAGCCCGACGAGCAGGCCACCCGCTTTCGCGACGGCTGGCTGTACATCGGCGACCTGGCCACCTGGGACGAGGATGAGTACGTGACGATCGTGGGCCGCAAGGACGACATGATCATCTCCGGCGGCGAGAACGTGCATCCCACGCAGGTGGAGGCGGTGCTGGCGGAGCACCCCGGGATTGCCGACGCCGCCGTGGTCGGCCTGCCCGACGAGCGCTGGGGCGAGATGGTGGTGGCCTACGTCGTGCCCGCCGCCGACGGCCTCGACGCCGCCGCCTGCGAGGCCCACTGCGCCGGTCACCCGATGCTGGCCGGCTTCAAGCGGCCGCGCGCCTACCGCTTCGTGTCCGAGCTACCGATGACCGCCACCGGCAAGAAGCTTCACTACCAACTGCGCGAGCAGGCCAAGCAGGACGCCGCGCAAGGCCTCTTCCAGCGCCCGTGAGCACCGATCCGCAGCGCCGCGACCCGGTCGTGACCGGGATCGGCGCCATCACGCCGGTGGGCATGACCGCGCCCGAGACCTGGCAGGCGCTGCTCGAGGGACGCTCGGGGATCACGCCGATCGAGAGCTTCGACGCGTCGGACCTGCCCGTGCAGATCGCGGGCGAGATCCACGGCTTCGACGGCGAGGCGGTCATGGGGGCCAAGCGCTTTCGCCGCTCGGCGCGCTTCAGCCAGCTGGCCGTGGCCGCGGCGCGCGAGGCCGTGGCCGACGCCGGCCTGGACACCACCGCTGGGTCTGATCAGATCGGCGTCGTCGTTAACGCCGCGGTGGCCGGGGGTCCCGAGACCGAGCGCAACATCCGCGCGCTGATCGAGCGCGGCCCGCGCGACCTCAGCCCCTACTACGTGCCCTCGACGATCCTCAACATGGCCGCCTGCGAGGTGGCCATCGACCTCGGGGTGCACGGCCCGGTCAACGCCAGCGCCCTGGCCTGCGCCAGCGGCACCGCGGCGCTGCTCGAGGCGCGGCGACTCATCGCCGGCGGCGAGGCTGACGTCGTCATCGCCGGCGGGACCGACGCCGGCATCTCGCGCTCGATGTTCGCCGGCCTGGCGCTGATGGGGCCTCTGTCAGAGCGAAACGACGCGCCCGAGGAGGCCAGCCGCCCCTTCGACGCCGACCGCGACGGCTTCGTCTTCGGCGAGGGCGCGGTGGTGCTCGTTGTGGAGTCCGCTGCGCACGCCGCTGCGCGCGGGGCGCGTCCATACGGCACGATCGCCGGCGGGGCGCTCACCTCCGATGCCTTCCACATCTCGGCCCCGGAGCCGTCGGGCGTCCACGCCGCGCGAGCCATCGAGCTCGCGTTACGCAACGCCGGCGT